>DASSMN010000266.1:0-4636 GCA_035688885.1 Gemmatimonadales bacterium | reverse complement strand
GTCCAGCTCTGGCTGCTGGGCGCCTTCGCCGTGGGCGTCGTGCTGGTGTTCATCATCAATTGGACCGCCAAGAAAGAGCTGCACATCGAGAACGGCGATCAGGAAGCAGACGCGAACTAGCCGCGCTGCAGGAACTTGCGGGCGCGCTACGCTTGCCTCGATTCGACCCTCTGGGCACCTTTCCCCCATGGATCCCGACCTCCTGCTCGAGGGCCTCCAGGCCGGCAGCACCGCGGCCCTGGCCCGAGCGATTTCGGTGGTCGAGAACGCCCGTCCTGGCTTTGAGCAGCTGCTGGCGCAGGTTCACCGCTCCGTGGGCCGGGCTCGCCGCATCGGCATCACCGGTCCTCCCGGGGCCGGAAAATCCACCCTGGTGGAACAGTTGATCACCACCTACCGCCGGAGCGGCCATCGGGTGGCGGTGGTGGCCGTGGATCCTACCAGCCCCTTCACCGGCGGCGCCCTGCTGGGCGATCGCATCCGCATGGAATCCGTCGCGCTGGACCAGGGCGTCTACATCCGCTCGATGGGCAGCCGGGGCTCGCTGGGCGGGCTGGCGACCACCACGCGCGAAGTGTGCGACCTGCTCGATGCCGCGGGTTTCGACCGGATCTTGATCGAGACCGTCGGGGTGGGGCAGAGCGAGCTGGACGTCGCTCGCATGGCCGACACCACGGTGCTGGTGCTGGTACCCGAATCGGGCGACGGGATCCAGACCCTCAAGTCCGGCGTCATGGAGATCGCGGATCTGTTCGTGGTGAACAAATCCGATCGCCCCGGTGCCGAGAAGCTGCGGCAGGAGATCGAGGTGACCCTCGGCATTCGGCGTGGCAACGCCTTTCGGAACGTGCCGGCGCATCATGGGTTCGACGGTCGGACGATCCCGCGGTCAGGCCGTCTTGGCGGCGCCAAACCGTCCGACCGCGCGACCGATGGACCGCCCGAGTGGGCGCCGCCGGTCGTCCTGACGGTCGCCGCCAAGGGGGAGGGCGTGGCCGATCTCATCGCGGCGCTCGATCGTCACCACGCGTGGCTGGAGGCGAGCGGCGCTCTGGACCAGCGCCGCCGGCGCCGTCTGCTGGAGCGGACGCGGGAAGTTGTCGACCGCGCGGCGCGCCGGTGGGTCTGGGAGGAAACCCGGGCCAGCGAGCGAATCGAGCAGCGACTGGACGACATCGCGTCGCGCGCCGCGAGCCCGTACGAAGTGGCCGCGGAGGTCCTGCAGAGCCTCAAGCAGGGTGGCCGGCCGTAGCCGGTGACCATGCCCGCCCTGCCGCCGGGTCTCCTCTCGTCATGCCGACCGAAGCCGCCGTCGAGCCGCCGCCTGCGGGCCCGCGGCGTGCTTGCCTGCCCGTCACCGGAGGGCGATTTTTCAGCTGACGCGCGGGGCCGTCGTGCGCTTGGTACCCTGAATGAAGGCGGGCGACAATGACCCTGTGGAACGCCGACCTCGACGCGGACACCGCCCGCCGGCTGGCCGAGCAGGAGCGCGAGCTCGTACGGCTGCGCGCCGAGGTGGCCGCCTGGCGCGCTGCCGCCGCCAAGCTCCCGACCCGCACCGACGTCGACTTCACCTCGGTCTCCGGCCGCGCCGTCGAGCCGGTGTATACCCCGCTCGATCTCCAGCCCGACGCGCAGGCCGCCACCGGCCTCCCCGGCGAGTTTCCCTTTACCCGCGGCATTCACCCCACGATGTATCGCGGCCGGCTCTGGACCATGCGCCAGTTCGCCGGCTTCGGGACCGCCGAGGACACCAACGAACGCTACAAGTTCCTGCTCGAGCGCGGTCAGACCGGCCTCTCGGTCGCGTTCGATTTTCCCACCCTGATGGGCTACGACTCCGACCATCCGCGCTCCGAGGGCGAGGTCGGTAAGTGCGGCGTCGCCGTGTCCAGCCTGGCCGACATGGAGACCCTGTTCGACGGCATCCCGCTGGACCAGGTCTCCACCTCGATGACCATCAACGGGCCGGCCGCAATGCTGTTCTGCTTCTACGTGGCCGCGGCCGAGCGGCAGGGCGTGCCCATCACGCAGCTCCAGGGCACCATCCAGAACGACATCCTCAAGGAGTACATGGCGCAGCACGCCTGGATCTTTCCGGCGGAGCCGGCGCTCAAGATCATCGTTGACCTGTTCGAGTGGGCGGCCGAGCATACGCCCAACTGGAATACGATCTCGATCTCGGGGTACCACATCCGCGAGGCGGGATCCACCGCAGCCCAGGAGCTCGCCTTTACCCTCGCCAACGGCTTCTGTTACGTCGAACATGGCATTGCCCGCGGCCTCGACGTGGATCGGTTCGCGCCGAGGCTGTCATTCTTCTGGGACGTGCACAACGATTTCTTCGAGGAGATTGCCAAGCTGCGCGCGGCGCGGCGGATCTGGGCCCGCCACATGCGCCATCGCTACGGGGCGCGCGATCCGCGAAGCTGGCGGATGCGGTTCCACTGCCAGACCGCGGGGGTCACGCTCACGGCCCAGCAGCCGCACAACAACGTCGTCCGGGTGGCGTATCAGGCTCTGGCGGCGGTGCTGGGCGGCACCCAGTCGCTCCACACCAACGCGCTGGACGAGACGCTGGCCCTCCCCACCGAAGAGTCGGTGCGCATCGCGCTCCGCACCCAGCAGATCCTGGCCTACGAGACCGGAGTGCCCAACGTCGCCGACCCGCTGGGCGGATCGTACTACGTCGAGGCGCTCACCGACGTGTTCGAGCGGGAAGCAGAGGCGTTGTTCGCGGAGGTCGAGGCGCAGGGCGGCGTGGTGCGTGCCATCGAGACCGGCTGGTTCCAGCGGCAGATCGCCGGCAGCTCGGCCCGGTTCCAGAGGGAGGTGGAGCAGGGACGACGGACGCTGGTCGGCGTGAACGATTTCGTGGAGGAGGCGGAGGCGCCGGTCGAGATCCTCAGGGTGGGCGACGCGGCCGAGCAGACCCAACGTGAGCGATTGGCGCGGGTGCGCGCCACCCGGGACGCCGCGCTGGTCGAGTCGCGGCTCGCCGAGCTCCGGCGCGCGGCCGCCGAAGACCGAAACATCATTCCCGCCATGCTCGATTGCGCGCGCGCCTACGGCACGCTCTACGAGATCCGGCATGTGCTGGAGGAGATTTATGGCAGTTATCGAGAGCCGGTATTCTTCTGATCGCCGGCGCGCCACCGCTCCGCCCACCGATGGGCGGTCCCGCAGCCGGCCGGCGGCACCCGTCGCCGATCGTCTTGCCCGCCTGACCACCGTGACGCCCGGCGCGCACCGGGTGGTCACCTGCTACCTCAAGCTCGAGCCGCGCGATCGCGCCCGCGGCAAGTATCTCATCAAGCTCAAGAACCGGGTCCGCGCGGTGCTGCAGGCCTTGCCTCGGCTCGGCCTCGAGCGCGCCATCCAGGACGAGGTGGTCCGCGACCTCGACCGGGTCCAGCAGCACCTGCACACGTCCGACAATTTGCCGTCCACCCAGGGCGTAGCCGTGTTCGCCTGCCAGGCCATCGGGCTGTTCGAGGCCGTGCCGCTGCCCGTGGTATACCGGTCGCGTCTGGCGGTGGACAGCACGCCGCTGGTACGGGAGCTGGCGTCGGTGGAGGACGAGTTCGGCCGCCTGCTCACCGTGGTGCTCGATCGCATGTCGGCGCGGTTTTTCGAAGTCACGGCGTACGATTGCCGGGAGCTCACCGGGCTCCGGGCCGACAGCACCCGCGGCAAGCGGTTCCGTGGCGACCAGAACGGGCCCGGCTGGGGCGAGCACAGCTACAACAACCGCATCCGCACCGAGAAGCAGCGCCACTACGAGGCGATCGCCCGGGAACTGTTCGTCATCGATCGCCGCCAGCCGGCCCATGGCATCGTGCTGGCCGCTACCGGCACCGAGGCGGGCGCGGTCGAACCGTTTCTACACACCTATCTGGCCGAGCGGCTCATCGGCACCGCGCGGCTCTCCCCCAAGGCGGCCACGCCGGCGGCCGTGCACGAGGCGACCCTCGGCGTGCGGCAGGCCTGGGAGCGGCACGCCGAGCGGACCGAGGTGCGGGAGATGACCGAGGCGCTGGGCAGCGGCTGGAGCGTCAACGGCATCGACCCGACGCTCCGGGCGCTGTCGCGCGGCCAGATCCGGACGCTGCTGGTCAACGCCGACGCCAGCGACCCCGGATTCCGCTGCGGCACCTCGGGCCGGCTGGCCCGCACCGAGCGCGAGTGCCGCGAGGAAGGCGAGCCGGTGCCGGTGCTGGATGTGGTCGACGATGCCATCGAAGAGGCCCTGCGTCAGCGCCTCGGAGTGAACGTGGTCTACGACCCCGAGGCCCGGACCGCCGTCGACGGGCTGGCCGGCCTGCTCCGGTTCCGCTGATCCCGTGATCGGATCGCATGTGCCGCTCCGGGCGGTCCTGTTCGACGCCGGGAACACGCTGCTGTTTCTCGACTACGCCCGGCTGGCGGTCGCCGTCGGCGCTGCCCTCGGCGTGTCCCTGACCGGCGGGCAGCTGGCGGCCGCCGCTCCCGTGGCCGCGCGCACCATGGAGCGGGCCCGGCTGTCCGATCGCGAGCGGGCCATCGCGTATCTCGAGGCTCTGTTCCTCGCCGCCGGCGTGCCCGAGGCGCGACTCCCCGAGGTCCACGAGCTGCTCACCCGGATGCACGCCGAGCA
>DASSMN010000536.1:0-4297 GCA_035688885.1 Gemmatimonadales bacterium | reverse complement strand
ATCCAGCTCTTCACGACGTCCCGCCGGGATCTCGAGCGGCGCTTTCCGGCGCTGTTCCGGGCCCTGGCCCAGGACGGCGCGCTATGGATCTCCTGGCCCAAGCAGTCCTCGGGGGTGGACACGGACCTGACCGAGGACCTGATCCGTTCCGTCGCGTTGGCCGGAGGTCTCGTGGACGTAAAGGTTTGCGCCGTGGACGACGTGTGGTCGGGCCTCAAGCTGGTGCGCCGCACCCGGGACCGGGTTAAGCCGATAGCCGATAGCCGATAGCGCTTTACTATACAAAGTACTTGACAACAATGACCGAATCCCCCAAATTGCCTCCCAGGATGGCGTCGCCGCAGCCGCTCGCCGATCGCGCGCTCGACAATCTGCGCTACATCCGGGCCACGATGGAGCGCGCGGGCTCGTTCACCGCGGTGCCCGGCTGGGGCATGGTGGCGATCGGCACGAGTGCGCTGGCCGCGTCGTTCATCGCCGCGCGTCAGGCGTCCTTCCTGGACTGGCTCGTCGTCTGGCTGGTGGAAGCGATGCTGGCACTGGCCATCGGGGGCTGGACGATGGTCCGGAAGTCCCGGGCGGCGAACGATCCGATCCTGACGGGCCCCGGGCGGCGCTTCGGCCTGAGCTTCCTGCCCCCAGTGGCGGTGGGCGCCCTGCTGACGGTGGCGCTGTACCTCGGGGGGGATCGGCGGCTCATCCCGGCCGTGTGGCTGCTGTTGTACGGCACGGGGGTCGTGACGGGCGGCGCCTTCTCGGTGCCGGTGGTACCGGTGATGGGCGTCGGGTTCCTGGCGCTCGGGGGGGCGGCGCTGTTCGCCGCCGGTGCGGCGAACTGGCTGCTCGCCGCGGGCTTTGGCGGTTTGCATATTGTCTTCGGACTGTGGATCGCGCGGAGGTACGGTGGCTAAATCGAACGCAATCCGGCATCCCGCCGCCACGAGCGGCGCCGCGGCCTCCGCCCGCGGCGCGGCCCGCGCCGCCGCCGAGCTCGACCGCCTGATCCACGAGCGCGTGCGCCTGGGCATCGTGGCGGCGCTCGCCGGCGTGGAGCGGGCCAGCTTCAACGAGCTCAAGAGTCTGCTCAAGGTCTCCGACGGCAACCTCAGCGTGCATGCGCGCAAGCTCGAGGACGCCGACTACATCGCCTGCACCAAGTCGTTCGAGGGCCGTACGCCCCGCACCGAATACCGCCTGACCGCCACCGGCCGCCGGGCGCTGGAGCGGTATCTCGATCACATGGAAGCCCTGATTCACGCCACGCGCTGACGGGAGTTTTTTTTCGAGGTTCGACTTTATGACACAAAGTTCTCTGCATGTTGCGATCATCATGGACGGAAACGGCCGCTGGGCCGAGCGGCGCGGCCTCGAGCGGACCGCGGGCCACCGCGTCGGCGCCACCGCCGTGCGGCGCATCGTCGAGGCGGCGCCGGCACAGGGCGTCACCGCCCTCACGCTGTTCGCGTTCTCCTCGGACAACTGGAAACGGCCTCCGCACGAGGTGAGCGCCCTGATGCGGCTGTTCGCTCGCCACCTGCGCACCGAAACGGCGCGCTGCATCGAGGAGGGCGTGACGCTGCGCGTCGTCGGGCGGCGCGACCGGCTGCCCGGCCCGCTGGTCGAAGCCATCGAGCGCAGTGAAGCGGCGACCACCGGCGGTGCGCGACTCGAGCTGCGGCTCGCCGTGGATTACTCCGCCCGCCACGCCATCGAGACGGGCCGGCTCCTGCCGGACGTGGATCTGCTGATCCGCACCGGCGGCGAGCAGCGCCTCTCCGATTTCCTGCTGTGGGAATGCGCCTACGCCGAAATCCTGTTCACGCAGACGCTGTGGCCCGACTTCGGCGCCGCGGACCTCGCGACCGCCGTGTCCTGGTTCCACGGCCGGGAGCGCCGCTTCGGCGGCCTCAAGGAGACCGCATGATCACCGACAGCATGGGCGTCGTCTCGTTCGGCCTGTTCATCGTCGCCGTGCTCGGCACGCTCGCACTCGGCGCCGGTTACGTGCTGGCCCTGCTCCTGAAGCGCGCCGTGTGGGCGCGCTGGATCCTGCGGATCGAGCTGGCCGGGCTGGCGCTGTACCTGGTGCTGTTCCTCCTCGCATCCTTCACCAGCGGCACTCGCGAGCTCGCGGTCGGCGAGGAGAAGCACATCTGCGAAGTGGACTGCCATCTGGCCTATGCGGTGACCGGCACGCGCACGGCGCACCAATGGGACGGGAAGACGGCGCAGGGCACGTTCTACGTCGTCACCGTGCGAGTCCGCTTCGACTCCGGCACGATCGCCCCCTGGCGCCCGCGGAACATCCCCCTGTCCCCCAACGGGCGCACCGTCGCGCTGGTGGACGGCCAGGGACGCCGCTATCCCGCCGCCGCCGACGCGCTGCACCGCCAGCTCCTCCCCGGCCAGGAGTTCTCGACCGATTTCGTCTTCGACCTCCCCGCCGACGCGACCAACCCGCGGCTGATCCTGGCAAGCGGCGACTGGCCCACGCACCTCATGATCGCCCACGAGAACGCCTTCCTGCACGGGAAGCTGCTGTTCCGGTTGTCCGCATGAGCACCACGACGATGACGCCCGCCACCCGGCTGAGCCTCTCCCTGCTCGCCCTAGGCCTCGGGCTCGGCCTGCTGGCCGATCAGCTGATGCGCGCGATGCCCTGGGGCCTGAACTTCACCCTTTGTATCTTGGCGTTCTTCGCCGCCGGCGCCTGGGCCGTTCGACACTTCCGGCTGCCCGTCTCGGCCGACACTCCCTGGCTCGCCTTCTCCGCGGTACTGTGCGCGATCGCGTTCGTGCGCCGCGACTCCGAGACCCTGCACCTGCTGGACGTCGGCGCCCTGATCGGAGCCGTCGCCCTCACCGCCCTTGCCGCCCAGGGCGCCTCGGTCCGGTTGCGCGGCATCTCCGCCTACGTCATCGCCGTGTGCGTCGGTTGCGCCAATGCCTGGTTCGGCGGGCTTCGCCTCGTGCTGGGCGACATTCCCTGGCGCGACCTCCAGTCGGGGGGCCGCTGGCGCCACGTCGGGTCCGTGGCGTTCGGCCTGCTCGTCGCGGTGCCGCTGCTGCTCGTGTTCGGCGGGTTGTTCGTGTCCGCGGACGCGGCTTTCGCCGCGTTCGTCTCCAGTATCCACGTCGATCTCGAAACCGTCACGTCCCACGTGTTCCTCGTCGCCGTGTTCGCCGGGCTGTCGGCCGGCACGCTGCGCGGCGCCTTTCTCGGCAGCGCCCGCATCGCCGCGCTGGGCGAGCGCCTGGAGTCGCCCGACGTGCGGTTCACCACGACCGCCACCGTGCTGGCCGCGCTCGACCTGTTGTTCCTGCTCTTCGTCGCGCTGCAGGCACGCTGGCTGTTCGGAGGCGCCGGCGTGATCGAGGCGACCACCGGCCTCACGGTCTCCGAATACGCACGCCGGGGATTCTTCGAGCTGGTCACGGCGGCCGCGCTGGTGATTCCCCTGCTCCTCGTCGCCGACTGGGCAACGCTGCGGGAGAACCGGAGAGAGGAGCAGTCGTTCCGCGCCCTCGCCCTGCTGCTGGTACTCCTGGTGGGCGCCCTGCTCGCTTCGGCCCTGCAGCGAATGTTGTTGTATGTACGCCTGTTCGGGCTCACCGAGCTGCGGCTCTACACCACCGCGTTCATGGTCCTGCTGGGCGGCGTGTCCGCCTGGCTCGCCTGGACGGTGTTGCGCGGCGCGCGCGCGCGGTTCGCCTTCGGCGCCCTCGTCCAGACGACGGCCGTCCTCGCCGGGCTGCACATCGCGAATCCGGATGCGCTCATCACCCGCGTGAACCTCGGCCGCGACCCCGGCGCCGTCCCCCTCGACGCCACCTACGTGGCCGGCGCGCTCAGTGCCGACGCCGTACCCGCGCTGCTTGCCTCCCTGCCACGCCTCGGTGCAGCCGAGCGGGCGCAGGTCGCGCGTTGCCTGCTCGAGCGCTGGGGCGCCGGGAGCCACCGCGGACGCGACTGGCGTTCGTGGAACTGGTCGGCCTCACGCGCCCTCACGCTGGTGCATGAGCAGAGGGCGGCGCTCGAGGCGTTGCTCACGCCCGGTCCCGGCCCCTGCCGCCCGCTCGACTGATGGATCTCGTTGCCGCCGGGCTCGCCGTCACGGTCGCGCCGTTGTTCATCGGATCGGTCGCCGTGATCCACGATCTGCGCCGCGCCCGGCACGACGTGCGAACCAGTATCCTGATTGCGGGAGGCATCTGGATCGGCATCGCCATGTGGACGACGCTCATCGCAGCCCTCCTCGTCAGCCCGATGCGCTTTCGGTAGATTGCGGGGCGCCCC
>DASSMN010000531.1:0-2420 GCA_035688885.1 Gemmatimonadales bacterium | reverse complement strand
GTGAGAACACTCGCGAGAAAGAAGTAGAGACTGTAGCACGGTTACCGGGGCCAATCCGAGGAGCGTGCGGCGGGAACAGGAAGAATCAAATTCGGACCCGCGCAATGACGACGAGTTGGCTCCCAACTCGGCGAACGGCTCGATCCCAAGCCGGATCGCGTGGACCGAGCCAATACCGCCCGGGAACGCTACTACAGTCTCGGAAGTGGCCGGAAAAACGGACACTCCTCGCCGATCACCACCGCATTTCGAGCTAACAGCTTTATGGATTATGGCTTACATCGTTTTTTGGAGGTTCGGGGTGGCGAATCTCCATTCATGCGAGCATGGATCCTGGCCCGACGTGAGACGAACAGGAAAACCCAGGGGATTCTCGACTGACCGTCGTAAGTCCAAGTGCCGTCGTTCTCAATTCGTGGTGGTGATCAGCGAGGAGTGTCGAACTTCCTGGTCGATTGCCCCTGGGAGTCTGATGACCTGGATCGCAAACGCATCGCCTTGATGCTCCAGCGGGCGCGCTCGGACCCCAAGCACGGCGTGCTCTGCCTGGACGACACGGCCCTGCCCAAGAAGGGGGAGCACTCCGTGGGCGTGCAGTGGCAGTACTGCGGCGAGCTGGGCAAGCTGGCCAACTGCCAGGCGGTCGTCACCGCCCATTACACCGACGACCGCACCCACTGGCCGATCGGGATGCGGCTCTACCTCCCCGAGAGCTGGGCCCAAGACCCGGCCCGCCGCAAGAGGGCGCGGGTCCCTAAGGATCTCACGTTCGCCACCAAGCCAGAGCTGGCCTTGGCCCTGCTCGATCGCGCCCGCGCCGCCGGGGTGAAGCACGCGGTAGTCACGGCCGATTGCGGCTATGGCGACGTCCCCGATTTCCTGACCGGGCTCGAGGGGCGTCGCGAGCCCTATATCGTCCAGGTCAGCAAGATCTTTGGGGTCCGTCTGCCCGAGGAGGTCGCGGCCGCGGCAGGCAATCCGGTGCCGCTGGGCCGGCGGCCGGGGCGGCCGCGCAAGGACGGCATCGTCTCCGCGAAGCCGTACACCCGCAGCGGTCGGCCACGCAAGCATCCCCACCCGGTGCAGGTGGCGCCGCTGCACCAGGCGCAGGCGCTGACCGATGCCGTGCCCGAATCGAAATGGCGAACGGTGACCGTCCTGGACGGGTCCGAGGAATCCTGCCAGCGCCTGGCGTGCCGGATCCGAGTGCCTCGGGGCCACGACGATGTCACCGGCCCGGAGGGCTGGCTGATCGGCGAGCGGCCGCTGCCGGGCCAGCCGGGTGACCCCAAGTGGTATTTCGCCTGGGGTCTGGACCGCCATGCGCTGGAGCGGCAACTGCGGTTTGGTCATCGGCGTTGGTCGATTGAGCGTCTTCACCAGGATGCCAAACAGGAGTTGGGCCTGGGGGATTACCAGGGTCGGACGTGGCCGGGGCTGCACCGCCACCTGGCGCTGGTGAGCCTGATCTGGTGCTACGCGGTTCTGGGACCCGCCTCCGCCACCCCTGAGGTGCCGGGGGCTTTTCCCCCCTCGGCGGAGCCTGCCGGAGGCGCGGCGCCAGGTGCTGGCGGCGCTGGCCCTGACGGTCACCTGCCCGGCCTGCCGCAGTCGCATCGTGCTGCCGACGCTGGCCTCCTGCCGCCAAGGCCACTCACATTCAGAAGATGATGTCCCGCTTATGTCGCCAAAGTAGTGCTAAGTCGTCTCGCCAAAATAACTTGTCCAATCGGCCGACTGGCAGGCTAGGAAACCAGAGTTCCATGAGCCAACGTCGGATAGGTTACTTTGGCGAGCCTCCCAAGGCATCAGCTTCTCGATCTCGGCGAACGGGTCGGCCGCCTTGGCCTTGGCGTCGATCAACGCCTTGCCGACGGAGGCATAGAGGCGAACCTTCTCATTGATCGCCTTGCCGCTCTGCTGGAAGGCGTCGAGGTGCCTGCGTTCCGCTTTCTTGAACTCCCGTCCGATCGTCCGCTCGTGCATCTCCAGAGTCTCGTCGGTGAGCGTGGCCATCGTATCGAGGACCACGGCCACCAACGTCGCGTGCCGGCGTTCCTCGCCGAACTCCCGGAGATGCGTGACGTCCGTGTTGGCCCCTTCGCGAGCCGTTTGCAAGAGCCGGTTCTGGTGGACCCGCCGCGCCCATTCGTCAGGGATGCCGAGCCCGCGCAGAAAGGAGAGCCGCTCGATGCCCTGGAGGATATTGCCAGGATTGGGCGCTCCGCCGGGCTGGCGTAGCCACCCAAGGTGCGTCTGCCTGGAGTCGGTGCGCGGGGTCAGAAGCTCGTCGAGTCGGACACGCTGCTCCGGGGTCAGATCGGCAGTCAGCGCCCGGTACGCCTCCCGGCGGGCACGATGGCGTACCGCCGAGGCCAGGCGGTCGAGCACGGACAGGGCCGGTGCCAGGATGCGCCGCT
>DASSMN010000593.1:0-10516 GCA_035688885.1 Gemmatimonadales bacterium | reverse complement strand
CAGGTCGCCACGCTCAAGGCGGTGGGGTACGCCGACCTGCAGATCGGCCTGCACTACCTGGGCTTCGTCACGGGCGTGGTCGTGATCGGGACCGCGCTCGGGATCGGGCTGGGCGCGTGGTTCGGTCTCGCGCTCACGCGGCTCTACGGGGACATTTTTCATCTCCCCATCCTCAGCTATCGGGTCGAGCCCTCGATCGTGGCGGTGAGCTTCGCCGCGAGCCTCGCCGCGGCGGCGGTCGGCGCCGGCGGCAGCGTGTGGCGGCTCACCCGGCTGCCGCCGGCCGAAGCGATGCAGCCACCCGCGCCGGCGGCGTACCGACCGCTCCTGCTCGAGCGGCTCGGCTGGCAGCACCTGGTGCCGCAGGCCTGGCGCATCGTCATCCGCGAGCTGGAGCGGCGCCCCGCGCGCACGCTGCTGTCCATCGCCGCCATCGCGATCGCGATGGGAACCCTCGTCCTCGGACGCTTCGCGCAGGACTCGGTCGACTATCTCCTCGACCTGCAGTTTGGCGTCGCCGCGCGGGAAGATCTCGACGTCTCCTTCACCGACCCCGCTCCGGAGCGGGCGGTGCGCGAGCTCGCGCACCTGCCGGCGGTGGTGCGCGCCGAGGGCATGCGGTCGGTCGCGGTGCGCATGTCGGCCGGACCACGCCAGCGCGACGTCGCCCTGGTCGGCCACCCGGATGACCTCACGCTCCGCCGGGTGCTCGATTGGCGCGGACGGGTCACGCCGCTCGAGACCGACGGCGTCGTGCTCACGACCAAGCTCGCGGAGATCCTGGACGTGGCCCCCGGCGACACGGTGGACGTTCGGGTCATGGAGGGCTCGCGGCGCCGCTTCCGCCTGCCGGTGTCCGGCCTGGTGGATGAGATGTTCGGCCTTCAGGGCCACCTCCGCCTGGCGGCCCTCAACCGACTGCTGCACGAAGCGCCTACCGTGACGGGAGCGCAGCTCCGCATCCTGCCCGAGGGCGAGGTGGACGTGCGGCGCCGGCTCGGGCTCCTGCCCCGCGTGGCCGCGGTGTCCAGCCAGCGCGCGGAGCGGGAGCACATCGAGCGCCAGATGGCGCAGGCCCAGCTCATCCGGATGGTGGTGGTCTCGTTGTTCGCCGCCGCGATCACGGTGGGCGTGGTGTACAACAACGCCCGGATCGCCGTGTCGTCCCGGAGTCGAGAGCTGGCCACGCTCCGGGTGCTCGGCTTCACCCGGGCGGAGGTGTCGCAGCTCCTGCTTGGCGAGCTGGGCCTGCAGGTGCTGCTGGCCATCCCGCCCGGACTGCTGGTGGGCCGCGGGCTCACCTGGCTGGTCATGGCCACGATCGATCCTGAGCGCTACCGGTGGCCGGTCGTGATCAGCCCCGTGTCCTACGCGTTCGCCGCGGTGGTGGTGCTCGCGGCGGCAGCGCTCAGCGCCCTGCTGGTTCGCCGGCACCTCGACCGGCTGGATCTCATCGGCGTACTCAAGACCAGGGAATGAGGTGTCCGATGCCGGATCCCATGCTGCACGAGACTTCCGCGCCCGCGGACGCCCCAGTCACCGCCCCCGTACCCGCGCCCGCTCCGGTGCCCGCACCCGAGCCGGTGGTGATGACCGCGACGGTGCTTCCCCGTCTCACGCCCGTGCTGCACCAGCGGCCGCGCGCGTGGGGGCGCTGGGTGCTCGGAGCGATCGGTCTCATCGTCGTCGCGGCACTCGTGTCCGTGCTGCTTCCCAAACCCGTTCCCGTGGACATCGAGCGGGTCGGTCGCGGGCCCATGCAGGTCACAGTGGATGAGGATGGCCGGACCCGCGTGCGCGACCGCTACGAGATCTCCGCGCCGGTGGCCGGCACCCTGCTCCGGGTCACCGCCCGCGAGGGCGACTCCGTGCGAGCGGGCGACGTGCTTGCCCGCATCGTCCCGCTGCCCGCCCCGCTGCTGGACCCACGAACCCGAATCGAGGCCGAGGCCCGAGTCCGGGGCGCGGAGGCGGCGCTCCAGCAGGCGACCACTGAGGTGGCCCGCGCCGAGGCCGCCAACCGGTTCGCGACACGGGACGCCGAGCGCCAGCGCACCCTGGAGGCGGCAGGGGCCACCGCCACGCAGGCCCGCGAGCAGGCCGAGCTGGCTGCCCGAACCCGGAGTGAAGAGCTGTCCGCCGCGCGCTCTGGCGTACGCGTGGCTCAGTCGGAGCTGGCCCTCTACCGAGCCAGCCTCGCTCGCCTGCTGAGCCCGACCGCCCGCAACTCCTCGGTGGTCGAGCTGCGGGCACCGACGGACGGTGTCGTGCTCACCGTGCTCCGGAAGAGCGAAGGCCCGGTGCAGCCCGGACAGGCCGTCCTGGCGATCGGCGACCCGCGCCGGCTCGAGATCGTGGTGGATCTGCTGACGCCGGATGCGGCCCTGGTGCGTCCGGGCGCATCCGCTCGCATCGAGCGTTGGGGCGGAGCGGCGGTGTTGCGCGGCCATGTTCGCCGCGTCGAGCCCGCGGCCTATACCAAGGTCTCGGCGCTGGGCGTCGAAGAACAGCGGGTCGACGTGGTGATCGACCTGGACGACCCGCCCGACCGGTGGTCCAGCCTCGGCGAGGGATACCGGGTGGAGGCCAGCATCCTCGTCTGGAGCGGCGCTGATGTGGTCACGGTGCCGGCCAGCGTGCCGTTTCGTCACGGGGGTGGCTGGGCGGTCTACTCCATCGAACGGGGGCGCGCGCGCCTGACCCCCATAGAGGTGGGACACCGCACCGACGCCCAGGTCGAAGTCCCGAGCGGGCTGCAACCGGGGGACAGCGTCATCGGGTACCCCGGCGACCAGGTCCGGGAGGGGATCCGGGTCCGCGAGCGACCGTAATCCACGTTTCCTGCGGCCCTCACGCTGCCTTCATGATCGAAAATGCACTGTGAAGGCGCACCTACAATCAGGTCGGAGGGACCGATGCCGCCTCGATTCACCAACCGCCGGGACGCCGGACGCCAGCTCGCCGGGCTTCTGGCTCCTCTGGCCGGCCGGCCCAAGGTGGTCGTCCTGGGGCTGCCGCGCGGCGGGATCCCGGTCGCCGCGGAGATCGCGGCCGCGCTCAACGCTCCCCTGGACGTGTTCGTGGTCCGGAAGATCGGCGCGCCGGGGCACGAGGAGCTCGCCATGGGCGCGGTCGCGTCCGGCGGCGTGCGCGTGGTGCACGAGCCCGTGATCCGTGAGCTGCGCGTGAGCCGTAGCGAGTTCGAGGCTGCCAGCGCCCGTGAGCTCGATGAGGTCCACCGGCGCGAGCGGGCCTACCGGAACGGCCGGCCCTTCCCGGATCTCCGGGGCGCCACGGTCGTGCTGGTGGACGACGGGGTGGCCACCGGCGCCACCATGTTCGCCGCCATCCTGGCCCTGCGGCAGTTCGCGCCGGCCGAAGTGATCGTGGCGGCGCCGCTCATGGCGCGGGAAGCTCATCGAACGCTCGCCCAGGCGGCCGACCAGTGCGTGTGCCTGTCGGTGCCCGAACCGTTCTACGGCGTGGGCGTCCACTACGCCAACTTCGCCCAGACCTCCGACGACGAAGTGCGCGACCTCCTCGGCCGGGGCCACCGCCCCGCCACGCTGCCCCATGCCGCCGGCGCGTGAGCACCAAGCGATCGCCGCGGTGCGCGTCGCGGCCCACCCCCTCACCGGGGGCCCCGGCGACTTCGCGCCGCTGCTGGAGCGAATCGGCGACGCGCGCTGCGTGCTGCTCGGCGAGGCCTCGCATGGCACCCACGAGTTCTACCGGATCCGCGGCGAGATCACCAAGCGGCTCATCGCCGAGAAGGGCTTCGACGCCGTGGCGGTCGAGGCCGACTGGCCCGACGCCTACCGGGTGAACCGCTACGTGCGCGGGAGCCTGGAGGTGGAGGATGCCGCCGAGGCGCTCGCCGGGTTCCTCCGCTTTCCCCAATGGATGTGGCGCAACGCGGACGTGCTCGATTTCGTGGGCTGGCTGCGCGGCCACAACGATGCCCACCGCCCGGGCGAGACCAAGGTCGGCTTCTACGGGCTCGACCTGTACAGCCTGCGGGCCTCGATGGCGGCCGTGCTGGAGTACCTCCGCCTGGTGGACCCGCCGGCGGCGCGGCGCGCAGCCGAGCGCTATGCCTGCTTCGACCAGTTCGGGCCCGACCCGCAGCACTATGGGTACGCGACCGCCGCCGGCCTGGCGCCAGGCTGCGAGTCGGAGGTGATTCGCCAGCTGGTCGAGCTGGTGGCGTCGGCGGGGGCCTATGCCCAGCGGGACGGGCGGGTCGAGCCGGACGCGCTGTTCGTCGCCGCCCAGAACGCCAAGGTGGTGGCCAGCGCGGAGCGATACTACCGCGAGATGTTCCGCGGCCGAGTGAGCTCCTGGAACCTGCGCGACACCCACATGGCCGAGACGCTCGATGCGCTGCTCACCCACCTCGGCCATCGCCGTCGCACCCCGAAGATCGTGGTCTGGGCTCACAACTCACACCTGGGCGACGCCCGCGCCACCCGGATGGGCCGTGACGGCGAGCTCAACCTCGGGCAGCTGGTCCGCGAGCGGGTCGGCCGGGCGGCGGTGCTGGTGGGTTTCACCACCTTCAGCGGGACCGTGACTGCCGCGTCGGATTGGGAGCAGCCGGCCGAGCGGAAGCGCGTTCGTCCCGCGCTGCCGGGGAGCTACGAGGCGCTGTTCCACGAGGCGGCGGCAGGGATCGGCAACTTCTACCTCGACCTCGAGCCGGTGGGTGCCGCGCTCGGTGGTCCTCGGCTGGAGCGCGCCATCGGGGTCGTGTATCGGCCCGACACCGAGCGCCAAAGCCACTACTTCGAGGCCGACCTCCCGAGCCAGTTCGACGCCGTCCTGCACTACGACCGGACCCGCGCGGTCGAGCCCCTCGAGCGCACGCCGGCCTGGGAGCGCGGAGAGCGGGAAGTACCCGAGACGTTTCCGTCGGCTCTGTAGCGGAGAGGAGGGACCCCATGGATACCAGCACACGCGCGGAGACCCAATCCGTCACCATCCCGCTTCCCGCGAGCGGGGCAGTGCTCCATGGCGATCTCACCCTCCCATCCGGCAGCCGCGGGATGGTACTCTTCGCCCACGGGAGCGGGAGCAGCCGCATGAGCCCCAGGAACCGCATGGTTGCCGCCCGGCTGCAGGACGCCGGATTCGGTACCCTGCTGGTCGATCTGCTCCCCGCTCACGAGGCCAACCTCGACGAGATGACGGGGCAGTACCGCTTCGACATCGGACTGCTGGCCGAGCGGCTCACGGCGGTGACCCGATGGCTGCTCGCGCAGCCGGCGGCAGTCGGGCTTCCGCTGGGCTACTTCGGCGCCAGCACCGGCGCCGCCGCGGCGCTGGTCGCGTCGGCGCGGCAGCCGGGCGTGATCGGGGCGATCGTCTCGCGCGGCGGCCGGCCGGACCTGGCGGGTGCCATGCTTCGCCGTGTGACCGCGCCGACGCTCCTGATCGTGGGCGGCTCGGACGAGGCCGTGATGCGCCTCAACCGGAGCGCGCTCGGCGAGCTCGCCGCCAGCCACAAGGAGCTGCTCACGGTGGCTGGAGCGACGCACTTGTTCGAGGAACCGGGCGCCCTCGAACGCGTGGCGGAGCTGGCCCGCGGCTGGTTTGCCCGGTACCTCAGACAGCCGGAAGGTGCAGGCCGGTCCGCCTGAGCGGCGCCTGATGGTGGCGAAGGGTGCGTCACGAATTCCAAGGAGTATCCCCATGAGGTCCCACAGCGATCCCTTCCACTCGATCCTGGTCCCGCTCGACGGCTCGCCGCTGGCCGAGCAGGCCCTGCCGCACGCGATCGAGCTCGCCCGGCAGAAGGGCGCCAAGCTCCGCCTGGTTCTGGTGCACGAGCCCCCGCCGGCGCCCCTCGACGCGCTCGCCGCCAACATGTTCGTCGCGGTCGATCGGGTGAACCAGCGCGGCGAGCAGGGATACCTCCGGAGCGTCCAGCGGCGTCTGCGTGAGGAGGGCATCCGCCTCTCCGCGGCGGCCACGCTGACCGGACATCCCGGTCCCGCGCTGGCCGAGTTTGCGCGGGAGGCCGGGGCGGATGTGGTGGTCATGGCCACCCACGGCCGGAGCGGGATTCGCCGGGCATGGCTGGGAAGTGTCGCCGACTACCTCATCCGTCACCTCGAGCTGCCCATCTTGCTGGTGCGAGCGCCCGAGCCCCCGGCGACCTCAGTGGCGGAGCGGCCCTCGCGCCAGATTCTGGTGCCCCTGGACGGCTCCCCACTGTCGGAACAGGCGCTCGAGCCAGCCTGCCACCTGGCCCAGGCGTGGCAAGCGGAGCTGACGCCGGTACGCATCGTATTCCCGGTCATGCTCGTGACCGACGGCAACCTGCCGCTGCCCTCCACCTACGACGGGGCCGCCACCGAGCAGTGCCGGCAGGACGCGCAGCAGTATCTGGATGGCGTGGGAGAGCGGGTGCGGGAGTGGGGCGTTCGGGCCGAAGGCATCGCGATGGTCGGCTGGAGCGCCGCGGGGGCCCTGCTCGAGATCGCTCGAGTGGAACCCGTCGGCGCCATCGTGCTGGCCACCCACGGCCGGGGCGGGCTCCGCCGCTGGGCGCTGGGCAGCGTGGCGGACAAGTTGATCCGCGCGGCCGAGGTGCCGGTGCTGGTGGTGCGTCCCGCGGGGTCGCCCAGGCCGGCGGCGAGGCCGTCACGGGCCCGAGCCGGTGGCCGCCGCAAAACCGCCTCGGTCTAGCCGCCGCTCCGGGCCGCGCCGCCGATCGGGCATGCGAGTACTCGTCATCAACTGCGGCAGCGCCACGCTCAAGTACAAGCTCTTCGACGAGCGCGCCGGCGAGCCCCACGTGCTGGCCGGCGCCACCACGGAGATACCGGGCGGCAACGGGTACCGCGATGCCGTCGCACAGGCCGTCGCGGCCCTGCCGTGCTCACCCGACGTCATTGCCCACCGCGTGGTGCACGCCGGGGGCAGGTTGCCCGAGGTGGTGCGCATTGATGAGGCGGTGCTCCGGATTCTGCGGGAGGTCACGCCGCTGGCGCCGCTGCACAACGGGCCGGCGCTCGAGGGCATCGAAGCCACCCTGGAGATGCGGCTGCCGCTGGTGGCCGCGCTGGATACGGCCTTTCACGCCACGCTGCCGGCGCGCGCGTGGCGCTACGCCGTGCCGGAGCATGCGGGGGTACGGCGGTACGGCTTCCACGGTTGGTCTCATCGGTCCGTCACCGAGCACTACGCGGCCATCGCCGGCTCTCCCGAACCCACCATCATCACGCTTCACCTCGGCGGCGGCTGCTCAGCCGCCGCGATTCTGCACGGACGCTCGGTGGACACCTCGATGGGCTACTCGCCCCTCGAAGGCCTGGTGATGGGCACGCGCGCGGGCGACCTCGACCCGGCCATCCTCACCCATCTGTTGCGCGATGGGATGTCGGTGACCCAACTCGAGCAGATGCTCAATCACGAGGCTGGATTGAAGGCGCTCGCCGGCACGGGAGACGTACGCGAGCTCCTGAGACGCCACGACCCCGCGGCGGTGTTCGCCCTCGACGTCTTCTGCTATCACGTCCAGAAGTACGTCGGCGCCTATCTGGCGGTGCTGGAAGGGGCCGAAGCGGTGGTATTCACCGGTGGCATCGGCGAGCACGCTCCCGAGATCCGGCGACGCATCTGTCAGGGGTTCGGCTGGGCGGGGCTCACGCTCGACGCGGAGCGCAACCATGGCCACGGGCCCCGCATCTCGACCGATGACTCGCGCCTGGCGGCGTACGTCATTCCCACCGATGAGGAGCGGCTCATCGCGCGAGAGACCCTCCGGCTTCTCCGGGCCGCTGGCGCGGCGTGACCGTTACGCCCGCCGGCCTGCGTAACGGGTGGGGTCGCCGAGATCGGGTATCCCGGTGTCACCCTGTCCCTGGCGCAGGTCGGCCCTGGCCTGCTCCGCCAGGCGCGCGTAGCTGTCCCGCACCCGGTCGAGCTCGCGCTCCTCGAGTTCTTCCAGGTCCAGCAGCGCGTTGTGAGCGCCCGCGGTCGCGCGGAGCAGCTCGTCGAGCTTCACCTGCACCGCGTCCGCATCGCGGTTCTGGGTATTCTGGATCAGGAAGACCATCAGGAAGGTGACGATCGTGGTGCCGGTGTTGATCACCAGCTGCCAGGTGTCGCTGTACCGGAACAGCGGCCCGGTGAGCAGCCAGGTCACGACGATGAGCAGCGCCAGCGCGAAAGCCAACGGCCTCCCCACCAGCCGGGAGGTCGCCTTGGCAAACCGGGTGAAATGCGACCGGCGCGACGTCACGAGCCCGTGGCCACCGGTACCGGGGGCTCGTTCCGGCTGGGTAGGTCGATGCCGACCGAGGCGAGCTCCGCTCGAGCCTCGGGCGACAGGTCGCCCCACCGGGTCGGGCCGACGACATCCTCGACGGTCGTGAACCAGTACTCCACCGCGCGGACCAGCTTGCCGCTCAGGCTCGAGAACTCGGCGCCGTGGTGGCACAAGCCCACGTTGTTGCGCAGCTGCCAGAGCAGGTTGGAGACCAGCTCACCGGCCACCCACAGGACCGGACCCTCGGCGATCCGGCCGATGGCGCTGCGCTCCTGGTCGAACCGATGCGAGAACTCCGTGTCCAGGTAGCGGATCACTTCCCAGCGTGCCCAGATGTTCCGGTCTTTTGCCTTTGGCTGCTCCATCCGCGCCCGCAGCTCCCGGAGCCATTGCCGATGTATCCGCTCGAGCCTCGGGCCGAGCCGTCCATCCGGTTGGAATGACGGCGGAGCTGAGCTGGTCTCTGGGGCGATCATGGCGGCCTCCTGGTGACGATGCCGATCCGACGTGGAACCAGGCTAGCGCCCCGGCTGTGAAGAGAGCATGAAGCCGGGGCGAAAGGGCATTAGGGCTCCGAGTCGGCCTGAGGGATGCGCAGCACGGCCTCGAGCCCGGCGTGATCCGACGGCCAGATGGTGCCGTCCGGACCGTCGATCCGATCCGAGGGATGCAGGCCGAAGAGTTCGATCCGTCCGTTCACAGTGCCAGTGCGAGTCTGAGACTGCGTTCACCATCTGCGGGTCGGGCCGCGAGGGAGGTGGGCGGCTGCGCCGCCAGCTCAGCGTAAGAAGACGAGGGCCGCGAGGATACCGATCGCGAGCGCCGACAGCGCCGGTGCGGCCCGGCGCCGGAACGGTGCCGCGCCGAGCGCCACTGCGAGCCCGAGCTTGGCGATCGTGTTCGCCGCCAGCCCGACCCCGATCGCGCGCGCCGCCAGGGCGCTGTCCCCGCTCTCGACCCCGAGCCGCGCCATCGAGTAGGTCAGCGCGTCCATGTCCGTCAGGCCCAGCACCGCCGCCGATCCCAGCACCCCGCCGGCCCCCCACAGCCGATCCACCAGCGGGATGACCAGGAGCACCAGCGCGAAGGCCAGGGTCATGCGGACGGCGGCGCCCAGCCGCAGCGGATTTCGCTCCATGGCGGCGGTCTGGGCCGCCCACGCCGGCTGGCGCCAGGCGGCGTATCCGACGATGGCGCCCCCGATGACGGCGGGTGCGATCAGATAGGGCCCCAGCGCTCGGGCGGTCGACGCGCTCAGCACCGCCGTCACGATGAACACCCTCGCGAACAGCACCGTGCAGGCCGCCACCACGCCGAGCGCCAGCCCCCGCGCGTGCTCGGGCTCGACCCGGCTCTGCCGCGAGAAGCCCAGGGTCACGGCAGTGGACGACACCAGGCCCCCGAGGAGCCCGGCGATGCCGTACCCCCGCTCGGCGCCCACCGCGCGCCGCGCGAGATAACCGAGGAAGTTGATGCCCGAGAAGATCAGCACCACCGACCACAGCTCGCGCGGCCGGATCGCGCCGCCCGGGCCGAACGGGCCAGGCGGGATCAGCGGCAGCACTAACACTGCCAGCACCGCGAACTGGAGCGCCGCGCGGAGCTCGGTCTCGCCGATCCGCGTGATCAGCTCGCGCACCCGGCTCTTCTCGGCGAGGGCCACCGCCGCGAGCGCCGCCACCGCGGCCGCGATGCTTTCCTCGCCCAGTCCCGAGAGCCCGCCGGTCGCGAGCACGAGAAGGGCGGCGGCCTCCGTCGTACCGTCCCGATCGCCGGTCTGGATCGATGCCACCACGTAGGCCGCGACCGCGAGCAGGGCGGGCCCCGCCAGCAGCACGGCGGCCAGCAGCGTCCGGTCACGGGCGGCCAACAGCCCGGCGATCCCGCTCAGCAGTCCGAGCAGGAAGAAGGTGCGAACTCCGGCAAAGCGCGCGCGCGGTCCGGAGGCGTGTCCGGACCACTCGCGCTCCACCCCGATGGCGAGCCCGATCAGGCCCGCCACCGCGAGCCGCAGCGCCGCGTCTGCCTGGAAGCCGGCCGCATCGGTCATGGTGTTACCCTAGCCGCAAACCCATGAAGCGATCATGAACGCGCCGTGAGCGCTTGCTGGAACGCATCTTGTCCACGTCTTCACCTCTTCTTCATGTGGCCGGGGCTAACGTCAGACACGTCTCACAGTCGAGGCGACCGTGCCCGCATTCACCCCGACGCAGGGCGAGCAGCCGCTGGCCCAGGCCCTCC
>DASSMN010000591.1:0-3393 GCA_035688885.1 Gemmatimonadales bacterium | reverse complement strand
CGCCACGTCGCACCAGCTCGGGCAGCACCTCGGCAATGTTCCCGGCCTGTCCCACCGACAGCGCCGGTCCCGCCGCCCGCGCGGCCTCCACCTGCCGGAGCGCGGTATCGAGATCGTGCTCCAGCCGGTCGCAGTAGCGAGTCTCCACCCGACGGCGGATCCGGCTCTCGTCCACGTCCACGCCGAGGAATGCGGCGCCGTTCATGGTCGCCGCGAGCGGCTGCGCCCCACCCATCCCGCCGAGACCGCCCGTCACCACCAGCCGGCCTTCGAGCGTCCCGCCGAAATGCTGTCGGGCACACTCGGCGAAGGTCTCGTAGGTGCCCTGCAGGATGCCCTGGGTCCCGATGTAGATCCACGAGCCGGCGGTCATCTGCCCATACATGGTGAGACCCAACGCGTCCAGCCGGCGGAACTCGTCCCAGGTGGCCCAGCGCGGCACCAGATTCGCGTTGGCGATGAGCACCCGAGGCGCCTCCTCGTGGGTCCGGAACACCCCGACGGGTTTGCCGCTTTGGACCAGCAGGGTCTCGTCGTTCTCCAGTCGTTTGAGCGTCGCGACGATCCGCTCGTAACACTCCCAGTCGCGCGCCGCTTTCCCGCCCCCGCCATAGACGATCAACTCCTCGGGCCGCTCGGCCACGGCGGGATCGAGGTTGTTCATGAGCATGCGAAGCGCCGCCTCCTGGTGCCAACCCTTACAGGAGAGCGTCGTGCCGGTGGGCGCGGTAATCGGAGCATGGGCGAGGGAAGTCATGCGGGGAATTTGTGGAGGCGGAGGGACGGACGGAAGGACGGTCCGATTTGCCTCCCCGCCTGAGAGATCCGATTTCTCCCCGTCCGGCGTAGATCCGCTGACCAACCCCGGAGCGCACGATGCGAACGGCATGGCTGGCCCTGGCCCTGTGGGCCGGGTGGGAAGGCGCGAACCCCTCCGCGCCGGTCGAGATCCGCACCTTCCAGTTCCGTCAGGCCAGCCTCGAGGTGCCGGTCGGCACCGAGGTCGTCTGGTCCAACCGTGACGCGGTGGAGCACACCGTCACCTCAGGTGCGCCCGACAGCGCCGACGGCGCCTTCGCCGGAGAGCTGGCCGACAGCGGCGCCGCGTTCCGCCACCGGTTCGATCGCACCGGGACGTACCGGTACTTCTGCCAGCGCCATCACTTCATGCGCGGTGAGATCCGCGTCGTTCCTCACACCCACGGAGAGTCCTGACCATGTCCCTCATGTCCCGCGTCACCACCGCGGCCGCCGCGATCACCGCAGCGCTGACCCTGATCGTCGCGCCGGCCGGCGCGCAGGCGACGGCCGCCTCCGACCTTAGGACCACACTCAACACCGGGCTCAGCGAGCACGTGTGGCTCGCGGCCGCGGCCACCGAGGCCGCGCTCGCCGGCCGGGGCGGCGAGTTCCAGAGCGCCGCGGCCGCGCTCGACGCCAACAGCGTAGCCCTCAGCCAGGCGATCGGCTCGGTATACGGGTCGGCCGCGGGCACCGCCTTCCTCGAGCTCTGGCGGAAGCACATCACCTTCTTCGTGGACTACACCACGGGCGTCGCCAAGAAGGACCGGGCGAAGCAGGACCAGGCGGTCCAGAACCTCCTGGGCTACGCCGATGACTTCGGCGCTTTCCTCTCCTCCGCCAATCCCATCCTGCCCAAGGACGTGGTGGCGGGCCTGGTGCGGGACCACGCCGTCGGCCTCAAGGCCGTGGTGGATGCCCAGGCCAAGGGCGATTGGACAACGGCCTACGCCAAGCTCCGCGACGCGGCGGCCCACATGCGAATGATTGCCGATCCGCTCGCGGGCGCGATTGCGAAGCAGTTTCCGGAGAAGTACGCGATGGAGTAGGCGGAAGGACGGGAAGACGGGAAGGCGGAAGGACCAGCAGTCTCCGGCTGGTCCTTCCGTCTTCCCGTCCTTCCGTCTTCCCGTCCTTCCGTCCTTCCGTCCTTCCGTCTTACCGCCCTTGTTGCAACCTTTTGACCCACCGCGCGATCCAACCCCTCGCGATGACCCTACCAGGGACGGGAGCAGCGACGCTGGAACACCAGGCCACCGGCAGAACCGATGCGGATGCGGTCGACGCTACCCTCGCCGCGAGCGGGGATGCGCACGCCTTCGAGCGGCTCTATCGGGCCCACCTGGGCCGGGTCTCGAGCCTGGTGCGCCGCATGCTCTCGGACGACGACCAGGACGACGTCATCCAGGACGTGTTCGTCCGGGCCTGGCAGAAGCTGAGCACCTTTCGGGGCGAGTCGGCCTTCGGCACCTGGCTGCACCGGCTGGCCGTGAACGTGATCCTCGGCCGGCGTGAGACCCTGGGCATCCGGCGGCAACGGCACCTGGACGGTGACACCGCGCTGGAGAGCCTGCCCAGCCGGCGCACCACGCCGGAGATCTCCATGGACTTCGAGGCCGCCATCGCGCGGCTTCCCGACGGCGCCCGGCAGGTGTTCGTGCTGCACGATGTCGAGGGCTATCGGCACGAGGAGATCGCCGACATGCTCGGCCTGGCCACGGGGACCTCGAAGTCGCAGCTGCACCGGGCGCGGATGGCGCTGCGCCGGCATCTCGAGCGGTAAGGAGCAGGACATGAGCGACCAGTGGACCGACCGGCTGTCCGAGTATCTCGACGATGAACTCCCGCCCGACGAGCGGGCGGCGCTGGAGGCACACCTGCTCCAGTGCGCCGCGTGCGGCGCCGTCCTGGCCGATCTCAAGCGGATCGTGACCCGGGCGCGCGGGCTGGAGGATCGGCTGCCGGACCACGATCTCTGGCCCGGGATCGCCGCGCGGATCGGGGCCAGCAGCGGCGAGGTGCGGGCCATCGACCTGAGCGCCGAGCGGGCACGTCGCCGCTGGAGCTTCTCGCTGCCGCAGCTGGTCGCGGCCGGGCTGGCGCTGATGGTGCTGTCCGGTGGCTCGGTATGGCTGCTCCAGCCGGCCACCGGTCCGGCGGTGGCCGCGCATCAGGCTCCGCCGAGTCTCCCGGTCGTGACCGTGGGCAGCTCGGCGGCGAGGCTCCGTGCCCGCGAGGCGGGCCAGAGCTACGCTGCCGCGGTCAGCGACCTCGAGCGGGTCCTGGAGCAGAACCGCGGCCGGCTGGACAGCAGCACCGTGCGCGTGATCCAGCGGAATCTGGCCACCATCGACAGCGCGATCGCGCAGGCGCAGCGCGCTCTGGCGGCCGACTCGGCCAACGTCTACCTCAATTCGCACCTGGCCGAAACCAGGCAGCGCAAGCTGGAGCTGCTGCGGCAGGCGGCGGCGCTGGTCTCCTCCGTGAGCTGAAAGGACCGACCCGTGTTCGTCACTCTGGCATCCGGCGCCCTGGCGGCGCTGGCGCTGCTCCAGCAGATCGATACGACCGTCACCGCCCAGCAGGGGCAGC
>DASSMN010000100.1:0-3691 GCA_035688885.1 Gemmatimonadales bacterium | reverse complement strand
ACATCGGGGTGTCGGGCGGCGGTGTCTCCCACGGCTACAACACCCAGCGGCACTTCGACAAGACGGTGGAGGCGGCCGACCGCGCCCGGCATCACCGGGCGATCCCGGAGCCCCTGCTCGGCCGCGGGCTCCTCGAGGCGCAGAAGCCGCGCATCCGCATGATGTTCGTCAACGGGGGCAACCCGGTGAACCAGTCCCCGAACTCGAACCTGGTGGCGAAGGGGCTCGGCGGCCTCGACTTCGTGGTCGTGGTCGACCAGGTGCTCACCGACACCGCCGACTACGCCCACGTCTTCCTGCCCACCACCACCTTCCTCGAGGAGGAGGACATGCTGGTGTCGTGGGGCCACAACATCATCGGCGGGGTGAACCGGGTGATCGAGCCGGTGGGCGAGTCGCGCTCCGATCTCTGGATCTTCCAGCAGCTCGCCGATCGCCTCGGCATCGGGCCCGAGATGGCGGGCGCCCCGCGCGACTGGCTCGCGCGCATCTTCACCCCGCTGACCAATCGGGGCGTGAGCATCGAGCAGGTCATGGAGGGCCCGGTGCGCTGCCCGGTCGCGCCGATGGTGCCGTTCGCCGATCACGTCTATCCGACCAAGTCGGGTCGCTTCGAGTTCATCACCGAGCTGCGCCACCAGCCGCGGGTGGTGCCGGACTTCCCGCTCACCCTCGTCACGAACTACAGCAAGAAGTGGCTCCTCTCCCAGATCCTCGAGAAGGAGCACCCGTCCATCGCGTCGGTGCGCATCGGCACCGAGACCGCCGCGGCCTACCGCATCGAGAGCGGTGAGCGGGCGATCATCCGCTCCCCGGTGGGACACCTCGAGGTCCTAGTCCTGGTGGACGCGCGGATCGGGCGCGGCATGGTCATCATGCCGGTGGGCACCTGGATCAAGCGCGGCGGGGGCGCCAACGTGCTGACCGAGGACATCATGTCCAACTTCGGGCAGATGGCCGCGTTCGGCGAGACACGCGTGAGGCTCGAGCGGCTCGTCGGCGCCTGACCGGGAACCGCCGGCGGCCCCGGCCAGTTACGTCCGGCCAGGAGGAGACCCCACCATGGCCAATCCGCTCAGCCGCAGGGAAGTGCTCAAGTACGGCGCCTTCACCACCGTCGGGGGCGTGCTCACGCCGGGCATCTCGCTGGCGCAGGCCGTCATCACCGAGAGCAAGGCCTCATCGCGCGTGACATCCAGCTCCAGGCCGGCGGCACCGCGATTCCCGGCTACGACGCCCGGCCGGAGGCGGCCGGCCGCTACCCCATCGTGCTCGTCATCTGTGGCTTCACCGGCAACAACGACCAGAACAAGGACGTGGTCCGGCGCTTCGCCCAGGCCGGCTACTACGCGATCGCGCCCGAGCTCTTCTCCCGCGAGGGCGGCATGCAGGGAAAGAATTTCCAGGAGATGGGCCAGATCTCGAGCAAGGTCACCCGGGCCCAGTACCTGGGCGACATCGGCGCCGCGGCGGACTACGCTAAGCAGCAGTCCTGGGCCCGGGCCGATCGCCTGGGCGTGACCGGCTTC
Source organism: Gemmatimonadales bacterium (assembly GCA_035688885.1). Taxonomy (GTDB): domain Bacteria; phylum Gemmatimonadota; class Gemmatimonadetes; order Gemmatimonadales; family GWC2-71-9; genus CAVVWJ01. The sequence goes on along the minus strand of DASSMN010000100.1, from coordinate 2,162 downwards.
TGCGGCGGCGGCGCCCTCACCCTGCACACCGCCGCCGAGTATCCGGGCGTGACCGCGGCGGTGCCGTGGTACGGCCACGTCAAGCGCACCTACCCGGACGCCCCCGGGGTCGACGCGTTCAGCCTGGTGAGCCGCATCAAGGCGCCGGTGCTGGGACTCTACGGCGGGGCCGACACCGGCATCGCGCCGGAGGACGTGAGGCGCTTCGAGGCGGAGCTCCGGAAGACCAACCCGAGCGTCGAGTTCATCCTCTACCCGGGCGCGCCACACGCCTTCTTCTCCGACGATCGACCGCAGGTCTACAAGAAGGACGCGGCGGAGGACGCCTGGAAGCGCTGCCTCGCGTTCTTCGACCGCCACCTGAAAGGCTGAGCGATCCAAGAGCCTTGACATTCGGCCGCTTTGCGGCGAGATTGGCCCATTCAGTCCCCCGCTGTCCGTAGCTCGAAGTCAACGACGACTGGGAGGAACACGGATGACGCCGAACCATACCCGTCTCCCGTTAAGCCGCCGTGACCTGCTGAAGCTCGGTGGTGGGGCCGCGGCCCTCCTGGGCGCCCCCACCGCCGCCCGTGGCCAGACCCCCAAGCGGGGCGGCACCCTGAACCTGCGGCTCTGGGACCCGCCCCACTGGGATCCGCACCTGACCGTCTCGTACAAGACCCACATCGCCTACTCCTTCACCCACAGCCGCCTCGTAAAACACAAGGCGGGCCCCGGGGTAGCGCCCGGCACCTTCCCGATCGAGGGGGACCTCGCCGAATCCTGGACGCAGCCGAACGAGAGCACCTACGTCTTCAAGCTCCGCCGGGGCGTGCGGTGGCACAACAAGCCGCCGGTCAACGGCCGCGAGCTGACCGCCGACGACGTGGTCTACACGCTGGAGCGGTTCCGCACCATCAAGGGGAACGCGAACTCCTACATGCTGGCCGCGCTCGATCGGGTGGAAGCGCCGGACAAGTACACGGTCCGGTTCACCCTGAAGGAGCCCTACGCCTGGTTCCTCGACGTCCTGGCGAACCCGCACGCGGTGTGCATCGTGGCGAGGGAGTGCGTGGAGAAGTTCGGCGACCTGAAGAAGCCCGAGGCCGTGGTCGGGACCGGGCCGTGGATGCTGGACAGCTACCGGCCCAACGTCGGGTTCACCCTGGTGCGTCACCCCGCCTACCTCGTCCCGGGCCTGCCCCACATCGACCGGGTCGAGGCCTTCGTGGACGAGGACAACGCCTCACGCATGGCCGCGTTCATCGCGAGCCGCTACGATCTCGGCTGGGAGTTCCCCGGGACGATCAACCGGGTGGACTGGGTGCAGATCGCGGACACCCTCAAGCAGCGGCGGCCCAACCTCAAGACGGCCGAGTTCCCCTCGAACGTCATGACCCACCTCTACTTCCGCAACGACAAGCCCCCGTTCAACGACGTGCGGGTGCGTCGAGCCATGTCCCTGGCGGTGGACCGGAAGGGCATCATCGACGCGGTGGCCGAGGGTGTCGGGGTCCTGAACCCGGCGGTGCCGGCCGCGCTCCGGGAGTGGTCGATCCCGCCGGACCAGCTCGGCGAGGGCGCACAGTACTTCAAGTACGATCCGGCCGCGGCGCGCAAGCTCCTGACCGCGGCCGGCCACCCCAAGGGCTTCCAGGCCACCATCGACTTCGCGACCTACGGGTCCCAGGTCCTGGTCGACTCCGCGCAGCTCGTGCTCAAGAACCTCAAGGACGTGGGAATCGACGCCAAGCTGAACACGAAGGAGTACGGCGCCTACATCGCGAGCACGTTCTACGGCAAGTACGAGTCCATGGCTCTTGGCCCCCAGACCCCGTTCCTCGAGCCGGACAACTTCCTCTACGGCCAGTACCACCCGGGGGAGATCAAGAACCACGGCTACGTCAACGATCCGGTGCTGGCCGACCTGCTCGTCCGGCAGCGCCGGACGATGGACTCCGCCAAGCGACGCGAGATCATCTACGAGGCCCAGCGCCACATCGCCAAGCAGCAGTACTACGTGCAGCTCTGGTCCGGCGTGTACGTGGCGGTCTGGGACGGCGCGCTGCTCAACTACGGCCCGAACCTCGGATACGACTACGGCGGCCGGCTCATGGCCGCCTGGCTCGATCGCTGATCAACGCCGGGAGGAACACCATGGACAAGCTCATACCCTCGTT
>DASSMN010000475.1:0-4625 GCA_035688885.1 Gemmatimonadales bacterium | reverse complement strand
CGCCGCGGGGACGCTGTTCGAGCGAATCGAGCGCGCGGCCGAAGTGGTGCGCGGGCGGTCTCCCCTCGTGCCCGAGGTCGGCATCATCCTCGGCACGGGCCTGGGCGGGCTCGCGCGGCAGATCGCGGTCGAGGCCGAGGTGCCCTACGCCGAGATCCCGGGCTTTCCGCTGTCCACCGTCGAGTCCCACGCCGGCAAGCTGCTTCTGGGCCGGCTCTCCGGCCGCCCGGTGGTCGCCATGCAGGGACGGTTCCACCGCTACGAGGGCTACGATCTCCAGCAGGTCACGTTCCCGGTGCGGGTGCTCCACGCGCTCGGCGCGCGCACGCTGATGGTGTCCAATGCCTGCGGCGGCATGCACCCGCTGTGGGCGCCGGGCGACCTGGTGCTCATCAGCGACCACATCAACCTGCTGGGCGACAATCCGCTCGTCGGCCCCAATGACGACCGGCTCGGCTCGCGCTTCCCCGACATGTCGGCGCCGTACGACCCGGAGCTTCGCGCGGTCGCACGTGCGGCGGCGCTGGAGCTGGGGATCGTGCTGCGGGAAGGCGTCTACGTCGCGGTGCCCGGGCCAAATCTCGAGACCCGCGCCGAGTATCGGATGCTGCGGGCCATCGGAGCCGACGTGGTCGGCATGTCCACCGTGCCCGAGGTGATCGTCGCCAATCACCAGGGCATGCGAACCATCGGCATCTCCATCATCACCGATCAGTGTCTGCCGGATGCGCTCGAGCCGGCCGACCTCGAGAAGATCATCGCCACCGCGAACCGCGCCGAGCCCAATCTCACGCGGCTCATCACCGCCGTCCTGGAACGGCTGTCCTGATGGCGTTCCCGTCCTGGCCCGATCTCAGCGCCGACCGGCTGGAGCGCCAGCTGCTCGAGCAGTGGAAGGCCGAGGGTCTGTTCCGGCAGACGCTCGCGGCCGGCAAGGGCGGCAAGCCGTTCGTGTTCTACGAGGGGCCACCCACCGCCAACGGCCGCCCGGGCATCCATCACGTGTTCGCCCGGACCATCAAGGACCTCATCTGCCGCTATCACGCGATGCAGGGCGAGGAGGTCACCCGTATCGCGGGCTGGGACACTCACGGCCTGCCGGTCGAGATCGAGGTCGAGAAGGAGCTCAAGCTCAGCGGCAAGAAGGATATCGAGACGTTCGGCGTGGCCGAGTTCAACGCCCGGGCCCGAAAGAGCGTGTTCAAGTACCAGTCCGACTGGGAGTCGCTGTCGGACCGCATCGCCTACTGGCTGGATTACGAGCACCCCTACGTCACCTGCAGCAACGACTACATCGAGACCGTGTGGTGGCTGCTCCGGCGGCTGCACGAGCGGGACCTGCTGTATCGCGGCCATCGGGTGCTGCCGTACTGCCCGCGCTGCGGCACGGTGCTGTCGAGTCACGAGCTCGCGCTGGGATACGAGGAGGTCACCACCAACTCGGTCTATGTGACCTTTCCGCTCGCGGACGATCCGTCGCGCCAGCTCCTCATCTGGACCACGACGCCGTGGACCCTGCTGTCGAACGTGGCGGTGGCGGCGCATCCGGATCTCGAGTACGGCGAGTACCAGGTAGGCGACCGTCGCCTCATTCTGGCCACCGCGCGGGCCGGGGCGCTGCCGAGCAGCTCGGCCAAGGGCGCGCCGACCTTCGCGGAGGTGGGTCCGCTCCGCACCTTCCCGGGCCGGAAGCTGGCGGGCCTCCGATACCATCGTCCCCTGGAAGTGGTGCCCCTGCCCGAGGACCGGGCCAGCCGCCTCGTCGTGCTGGGCGACTTCGTCACCGCGGAAGACGGGTCCGGGCTGGTGCACATGGCGCCCGCCTTTGGCGCCGACGACTACCAGGCCGGTGTGGAGCACGGGCTGGCGCTGGTGCGGCCGGTGGCCGGCGACGGCACTTTCGTCGGGACGAGCTGGCCCGAGATCGAGGGCCGGCTGGTCACGGCGCGGGAGACCAACGACCTCATCATTCAGCGCCTCAAGCATGACGGACGCTGGCACCTCACGCAGACGTACAGCCACACGTATCCCCACTGCTGGCGGTGCTCGAGCCCGCTCATCTACTACGCGCGCGACAGCTGGTTCGTCCGCACCTCGGCGGTCAAGGGACGGATGCTCGAGCTCAACGCCCAGGTGGCCTGGCATCCGCCGGAAGTCGGCGCCGGCCGGTTCGGCGAATGGCTCGAGAACAACGTGGACTGGGCGCTCTCCCGCGACCGCTACTGGGGCACCCCGCTCCCGGTGTGGGTCTGCGACCGCGATCCGTCGCACGTGGAGGTGGTGGGGAGCTATGCCGAGCTCGCGGAGCGGTGGGGGCAGCCGCTCCCGGCGGACTTCGACCCTCACAAGCCGCACATCGATACCTACGTCTGGCGCTGCCAGTGCGGGGGCCTCAAGCACCGCGCGCCGGAGGTGATCGACACCTGGTTCGATTCCGGCTCGATGCCGTATGCCCAGTGGCACTACCCGTTCGAGCACGAGGGGGAGTTCCAGGCCCACTTCCCGGCGGACTTCATCTGCGAGGGCGTGGATCAGACCCGCGGCTGGTTCTACTCGCTGCTCGCGATCGCCACCACCGCGTTCGACAGCACCGCCTACCGCAACGTGATCGTGAACGAGCTGGTCCTCGACGCGGAGGGCCAGAAGATGTCGAAGAGCCGCGGGAACGTGGTCAACCCCTGGGAGATGATCGAGGAGTTCGGGGCCGATACCGTGCGGCTCTACCTGCTCGCGTCGAGTCAGGTGTGGCTGCCCAAGCGATTCGATCGTACCACCATCAAGGACGCGGCCGGCAAGTTCTTCAACGCGCTCAAGAACAGCTACGTCTTCTTCGCCGGCTATGCCACCGACTGGAAGCCGGAGCAGGCCCCGCCGGCGGCCCAGCGTCCGCTGGTCGACCGCTGGCTGCTGAGCCGGCTGGATGCCACCGTCGAGGCGGTGCACGCCGCGTGGGGGCAGTACGATCCCACCGCCGGCGTGCGTGCGCTGATGGAGTTCGTGGTGGACGACGTGAGCCAGTGGTACGTGCGGGCCAACCGGGCGCGGTTCTGGGCGGTGGACAGCGTCGCCGATCCGGCGGCGGTGGCCACGCTGCACGAAACCCTGCTCACCGTGAGCCGGCTGCTCGCCCCCGCGGCACCGTTCAGCAGCGACTGGCTACACCGCGCGCTGGCGGGAACCTCCGTGCACCTCGCGCGGTTTCCGAAAACTGCCGCTCGGCGCGACCCGGCCCTCGAGGCCGCCATGGACGCGGTGCGTCGGCTCGCGTCGCTGGCCCACGGAGCGCGCCAGGAGCGGAAGCTGCCGGTGCGCCAACCGCTGGCCCGCATGCAGGTGGCGGTGCCGGCCGGGGTGCGCGGGGCGGCATTCGACCAGCTCCTGGACCTCCTGCGGGCCGAGGTCAACGTCAAGGCGATCGACACGGTGAGCTCAGATGCCGAGCTGGTCCGGCTTCGCGCCAAGCCGAATTTCCGCTCGCTGGGCAAGCGCTACGGCAAGCGCACCCCGCAGGTGGCGGCGGCCGCGGCGGGGCTCAGTCCCGACCAGCTGCGCGACCTGGAGGCCGGCCGCGAGGCCGCGCTCGACCTCGACGGCGAGCGGGTGACCTACCTGCCCGAGGACGTGGTGGTGGAGCGCGAGGTCGCCAGCGACTGGATCGTGGCCAGCGAGGGGCCCTACGTCGTCGCGCTCGACCCCCGGCTGACCGACGACCTCCGGCGCGAAGGTACCGCCCGCGAGGTGGTCAACCGCATCCAGCGGTTGCGGAAGGAAGCGGGCTACCTGTACACCGACCGCATCGGCGTGTGGATGGACGGCGGGGCGCCGGTACTCGAGGCCGCGCGGGTCCATGCAGAGTTTATCCGCGGCGAGACACTCGCCCGTCGGCTGGAGCTGGGCGGACGGGCCCCGGCGCCCGATCTCGAGCAGCAGGTGGACATCGACGGACATGAAGTGGTAGTGGGAGTGCAGCGCGACAGGGACGGCCGGGCCGCCAACGGCCCACAACCCACGGACAGGGCATGAACAAGAAACAGCTGACACATCTCGAGAAGCGTCTCCTGGAGGAGCGGGCCCGCGTCATGAAGGAGCTGGGCTACTACGACGAGTCCTTCAACGCGACCCTCCAATCGGCGGACGGCGATCTGTCGTCCTACTCGTTCCACATGGCCGACCAGGGGACCGACGCGATGGAGCGGGAGAAGCAGTTCCTCTTCGCCTCGCAGGAAGGCCGCTATCTGTGGCACGTGAACGAGGCGCTCCGCCGCCTGTACGGCACCCCCGACAAGTTCGGGCATTGCCATCAGTGCGGTCAGGAGATCAACTTCGAGCGGCTGGATGCCCTGCCGCACGCCCGGCTGTGCATTACCTGCAAAGAGAAAGAGGAAGATGGAAAGCGCCGCTGACCTTCAGTCGCCCGGCGCCGAGCGCCGGGTGTTCTGGACGGCGGCGGCGGCCACCGTGGTGCTCGACCTGATCACCAAGATCGTGGCCGAAGCCACCCTGCTGCGTACGCCGGGGATCTCCGTCCTCGGCGACTGGTTTCAGCTGCGCCTGGTGTACAACCAGGGCGCGGCATTTGGCCTGCACGTGGGCCCCTACTCCCGGTGGATCTTCTTCACCGTCGC
>DASSMN010000554.1:0-2579 GCA_035688885.1 Gemmatimonadales bacterium | reverse complement strand
ACGCGATCCGGATTGGGTCGAACGTGGCCGACGCCCTCGCCTACGCCCACGCGCACGGGGTGGTCCACCGGGACATCAAGCCGGAGAATATTCTGCTCTCGAACGGTCACGCGCTGGTGGCCGACTTCGGGATCGCCAAGGCGGTCGAGGCCGCCGGCGACTCGAAGCTCACCGAGACCGGCTGGGGGATGGGGACGCCGGCCTACATGAGCCCGGAGCAGATCGTCGGCGAGCCGGTGGACGGCCGAAGCGACATCTACGGGTTGGGCTGCGTCGTCTACGAGATGCTGACCGGTCATCCACCGTTCCCGGCCGACAACGCGCGCGCCATGTTCACCCGGCACCAGGTGGACCCGCCACCGCCGATCAGCGCCGAGCGGCCGGAGATTCCGGCGCACGTACAGAACGTGGTGCTCACCGCGCTGGCCAAGCTGCCGGGGGACCGCTTCACCACGGCGTCCGAATTCATCGAGCGGCTGACGATGCCGGAACGCGCGCGAGTGGCGCGGCCGTCGCTCCGGATCCGGGAGTCACTCCGCTCTCGACGACGGGTGCTGATCGCCTCGTCGGCCGCCGTCGCCGTGCTCGGCGGAGGCTGGGCCTACCTGAACGGCCGCCCGGCCTCGATCGGCGGCGGTCGCGGCGCATCGGTGGCGGTGCTGCCGATCGCGGACCTCGATGGCGACACCAGCCAGGCCTACCTCTCCGCCGGTCTCACCGAGCAGTTGATCACCGACCTCGCCCGGAGCAGAGACCTGCGGGTGATCAACCGCCTCACGATGGAGAAGTACGCCCAGCGGCGGGAGACACCGCGAGAGGTGGCGCGGGGCCTGGGCGTGGATGCCGTGCTCACGGGCAGCCTGCAGCGGATCGGTGACAGCGTCCAGTTCACCGCGCAGCTGATCCCGAAGGGTTCCGACCGCGCCGTCTGGGCCGGGAGCTACGGCGGCACCCGGGCCGATCTGCTGCGGATCCAGCGGGAGATCGCCTGGACGGTGGCGGCGCGGATCCTGGGTGCTCGCGGTCCACCCCGGACTTCCCTGGCGTCGGGAGACCCCGACGCGATCGACGCCTACGTCCGCGGCCGCTACTGGTGGGCCAGGCGGAACGGGCCGAGCCTGTTGAGGGCCATCCAATTCTTCGGGCAGGCGCTCGACGCGGACCCCCGGTTCGCCCCGGCGTACGCCGGCATGGCCGATGCCTACATCCAGCTCGGTTACCTGAGCCTGCTCCGGCCCGACGACGCATTTCCCAAGGCGGCGGCGGCGGCGCGCAAGGCGCTGGAGATCGATTCGACCCTCGCGGAACCGCACGCCACGCTGGCGTATTACCACTTCTACTACGTGTGGGACTGGAAAGCCGCCGAGCGGGAGTTCCAGGTCGCCATCGCGAAGAACCCCAGCTATGCCACGGCGCATGAGTGGTACGGGCTTTACCTCGCTGCGATGGGCCGGTTCGACGAAGCGCACCGCGAGGAGGACCGGGCCCAGGCGCTGGATCCATTGTCCGTCGCGATCACCGGCACCAACGCGTGGATCTACCACTACAGCCACCGGCAGGACGAGGCGGAGCGCCTCCTGCGTCAGGCCCTGCGGATCGACTCCACCTACGGCCTGGGCCGTCTCTATCTCGGCCGGGTGCTGCAGGCCAAAGGCGAGCTGGACAGCGCGATCGCGGAGTACGACCGGCTGTCCGGTCCGATCAAGCAGTGGGCGCCGACCGTCGCCGGGCTGGGAAACCTGTACGCCCTCGAGGGCAGACGTACGGATGCGGTGACCATTCTTCGCCGGCTTGATTCCCTCTCGCGAACCCAGTACGTGACGTCCTACGCCGTCGCTGCCGTGCACGTGGCGCTCGGCTGGCCCGACAGCGCCTTCGCCTGGCTCGATCGCGCCGTCCAGGAGCGCACCCACTGGCTGGTCTGGCTCAATCGAGACCCCCGATGGGAACCGTTGCGCAGGGACCCGAGGTACGCGGAGCTGGTGAACCGGGTGGGATTACCGCCGTGAGCGAGGGGTTGACGAGAGGCAGGCAATTTCTCAATGCCGCGGTGGGTGTATTCGCCGCGGCATCCCTGCATGCCCAGCTCCCGGGAAAGCCGGCGCCCGGGTTCACCCTCAAAACGCTCGAGGGCGACACCGCGCGACTCTCCGAATACCTGGGGCGCCCGATGCTCATCAACTTCTGGGCGACCTGGTGCAAGCCCTGCCGGGGCGAGATGCCGCTCCTCATCGGCGCATACCAGGCGCACGAGGAGGAGGGCCTCGCGATCCTGGCGATTGACCTCACAGATCAGGAGTGGTCGCTCAAGGACGTCCGGAAGTTTCAGACCGAGTTCCAGATGCCGTTTCCGGTGCTCCTGGACGAGAAGGGGAGGACGCGAAAGCTCTACGCGTTGCGGGGTGTTCCTACCTCGGTATTCGTGGGATCGGATGGGGTTGTGCGCGCGGTCAATCAGGGACCGATCGAGCCGGCCGTCCTGCAGCGGTACCTGACCGAGATCCTGCAGCGACCCTGAGTCCGGACTGCAGCGGGCGCCGAACCTTCTCCATTCACCTCTCCATGAACACGTACTCGTG
>DASSMN010000435.1:0-14683 GCA_035688885.1 Gemmatimonadales bacterium | reverse complement strand
CCGCCCGCCATGTCTGCCGTATGGCCCCTGTCCGGGATCGTCCGAGTACTGGGCCGCCGCGGCGGGACCGGCCAGGGCGAGGATAAGCAGTGCAAGTGGCAACGCGTCGGCGCGCATGGAGCGACCTCCGTTCGAGGATGGGCTGCGATGGAACGGAGGAGATACATCAGGGCGGGCGAGGGCGTTGGAGAGGACGGAAAGATGGAAGGACGCAAAGACGGAAGGACCAGCACGTCACGCCGGGTCTCGGTTCCTTCGTGCGGTGTGCCGGTCCTTCCGTCCTTCCGTCCTCCCGTCCTTCCGTCCTCGCCTGCACACCTCGAACTCCAATGTTACATTCCCCGAATGACAGCGACCCTCCAGCCTGCCAAGCAGGCCCCGACCACGGGAGCCGGTGTGCCCACCATCTGGCTCGACGGCAAATGGTACGACCGCGAGACCGCCACGGTCTCGGTGTACGATCACGGACTGCTCTACGGCGACGGCGTTTTCGAGGGGATCCGCATCTACGGCGGCAAGATCTTCAAGCTCGCCGAGCACCTCGAGCGGCTGTACGACTCGGCGCACGCCATCTGGATGACGGTCCCGATGCCGCGCGAGGAGATGGCCGCCGTCACCGAAGAGGCGGTGCGGCGCTCGGGGATCCAGGAAGGCTACATCCGCCACATCGTCACCCGCGGCGTGGGCGACCTGGGGCTCGATCCGCGCAAGTGCCCGCGGCCCTCGATCATCATCATCGTGGACACCATCAAGCTGTGGCCCGAGGAGACCTACGAGACCGGGCTCAAGGTGGTCACCGCCGGCACGCCGATCCCACAGCGCGAGTCGTTGTCGCCACGGGTCAAGTCGCTCAACTACATCGCGCATATCCTGGCCAAGATCGAGGGCACCCAGGCCGGCGCCGACGAAGTGCTGATGCTCGACAGCGCGGGCAGCGTGGCCGAAGGCTCGGGGCAGAACCTGTTCATCGCCAAGCACGGCATTCTCTCGACGCCCGCGGTGTACGCCGGCATCCTCAAGGGCGTCACCCGCGACGTGGTCATCGAGCTCGCGCGCGGCGCCGGCTACGAGGTGCGCGAGACGATGCTCAACCGCTACGACGTCTACACCGCCGACGAGGCGTTCTTCACCGGCACGGCGGCCGAGCTGGTGGGCATCCGGCAGGTGGACGGCCGGGTCATCGGCAGCGGCAAGCAGGGGCCGATCACGAAGGACCTCCGGGCCCGCTTCCAGGCGCTCGTTCGGAGCTGAGCGTCGGACGGTGTTCGCCACGGAAGCACGGAAGGCACGGAGACGTCCCCCGTACTCTCCGTGCTTCCGTGGTGTATGAGGTTCGCACGGACTCTCCCGGCCCGGACGTCACGAACAGTCGCCCGCCTACGCATTCGATGACTCCGCTCGTCGCCCTCTTTCTCCAGGCCCCGCGCTCCGGCGCGGTCAAGACTCGGCTGGCGTCCGCCATCGGCGATCGCCAGGCGCTCCGGCTCTACCGCGTGATGGCGAGCCGCACACTCGGCGCGGTGCGTCAGGCGGACTTCGACGCCACGGTGTGGTTCGCGCCGGCCGACGCGGCGGTCGAGATGCGGCGCTGGCTGGGTGAGGCGTGGGACCTTCGCCCGCAGGCCTCGGGCGACCTCGCCACCAGGCTCGCGGCCGCCGAGCAGGCGGTGACGCGCGGGCGCGGCTGGCTGGCGCTCACCGGCGACTGCCCGCGGCTGGACGGCGAGCTGCTCCGGGTCGCGGGTGCGATCGCGGCTCGCGGCGAGGTGGCGCTGGGCCCGAGCGCGCACGGCGGCTGCTATCTGATCGGCGGCCGCACGCCGCTGCCGAGCGCGCTGTTCGAGGCCGGCTCGTGGAGCGCGAGCGGTGCGCTGGCCGATACCCGCGCGCAGCTGACCCGGGCGGGCGTCGTCTGGCGCGAGCTGCCCACCCTGCGCGAGGTGGACAGCGCGGAGGACGCGCGGGCCGAAGGACTCTTGACCTGATCTCCGAACGCGGGGCATATTGGCCGACCCTCAACGGCCGGCCTCGTGCCCAGCCCGGGAGTCTGCGGATGGTGTGGAGAGTCGTCGAACATGACGACCGGCGCTGGAACGTCTCGATCGCCGCCGAGCGACGCGCCAACGCCGAGCAGTGGAGCCTGGTGTTCTCGTTTCGGCCGGCCGATCTGGGGCAGCGCGCGTTCTGGGCCACCTATCCGCTCTCGTCCCTGTCGCGCTCGGCGCTGTTCGCGCAAGCGGCGCAGCTGCCGGACGACGTGATCGCCGCCTTTCTCGCGGAGCATCTCCAGTGACCCGCTCACCCGTGCGTCCGGTGTCGCTCCAGGATCTGCGTCGCATCGCCGAGACCCTCGCCGCCGTGCGGGGCCGGAGCATCGGCGGCGCCACCATGCGCTCCGACCGGCGCCAGCTTCGCATCGACCTGGCCGATGGTCAGCTGCTGGTGGTGAGCGTGGACGCCGACGAGAGCGGCCGCCCGCAGCTCGAGGTGGACGTGGTGCGGCAGCCGGCCGAGCACGGCAACCAGCTCGAGGTGCGCTTCGAGAGCGCATGATGTTGACTGGCATGGCCTTTGCCCCCGAAGGAGCGCTATGTCTCCTCCCAACCCGCTCAGCGAGCGGCTCCGCTTCGCCGAGTTCGTGCTCGACCGCCTCCCCAACGGGCGGTGCCGTGCGAGGGTAGGGCTCACCTGGAAGGACTCGGAGCAGTTCAGCGGCGAAAACGAAGGGCTGGGCTCTCAGGCCGGCGAGCTGCGCTGCGCCGCCGAGGCCTGCGTGCAGGCGCTGAGCCAGGCCGTGCAGGGCGAGATGACGTTCGAGCTGCTCGGCGTCAAAGCCGTGCGGGCCTTCGATGCCACCGTGGTGATCGTCTCGCTCGCGGTCCAGGGCGAGGGGCGGGGGCACCGGGTCGTAGGGTCGTACCTGACCGAGAACGACGCTCCCCGCGGCGCGGCACTCGCCGTGCTGAATGCCACCAATCGCATCCTGGGCAACCGTCTCTTCATGCGTTAGCCGCCCCGGCTGCAGGGCTCGACGCGGTACTTCGCCCTGCCTCCCTGCGGTTTGCGTACCCGAATGTCCCCCGAACCGGCTCGCGGGCCCCGCCCGGTCGGAGGTAGCGTTGATGCGCTCAACCCGGAGTCGCCTGATGCCGCGGATGGTCCCGCTCGCGTTCCTTGCGGCGGTGCTGGCGTGCGGTGGCCACCCGCGGCAGCCCGCGCCGGCACCGGCCCGCGGCCCAGCCCCGGACGCCTCCCTCCCGCCGGCTCCAGCCGAACAGCCTGCCCCTGCGCCGAGTCTCGCCGAAGCGATGCTGCTTCCGCCGGCGCCGGTGATGGACACGCTGGTGCCCGCCGAGGAGCTGGCCGCCGAGCTGCGTCTGGCCGCGGACAGCGTGGCCGACGAGAAGGTGCTCGAGGAGCTGGAGGACGCGGCGCCCGCCGAGGATGAGGCGGCCGACGAGGCGACCTCGACGCCGGTCACCTGGGACATCGACGTCGACACCTACACCAGCCACGATCGGGTGCAGTACTACCTGGACTTCTTCCAGGGCAAGGGCCGCGAGCGCATGGGCATCTGGCTCACGCGCATGCCGCGCTATGAAGGAATGATCCGCGCCGAGCTGGCGCGGCAGAACCTCCCCGGCGACCTGGTGTACCTCGCGCTCATCGAGAGCGGCTTCTCCAACAGCGCCACCAGCCGTGCCAAGGCGGTGGGCATGTGGCAGTTCATGAAGCGCACGGCGCGGGGCTACGGGCTCCGGGTGGACTCGTGGGTGGACGAGCGGCGCGATCCCTACAAGGCGACCGTCGCCGCGGCGAAGCACCTGCGGAGTCTCGACGACCGCTTCGGCTCGGTGTACATGGCCGCCGCGGCGTACAATGCCGGCGCGGGCAAGGTATCGCGCGGGATTCGGCGGCTGCCCGACGACGACGACGCCGACTCGCTCAACTCCGACGCGACCTTCTTCCGGCTGTACGATACCAAGCTGCTGCGGCGGGAGACCAAGGACTACGTCCCCAAGCTGATCGCCGCGGCGCGGATCGCCAAGGAGCCGGCGCGCTACGGCTTCACGATCGACTCGGTCGAGCCCTCGAGCTACGACTCGATCGTGGTGCCCACCATGACGGGGCTCGACGTCATCGCTCGGCTGGCCGACACGACGGTCGCGGCCATTCGCGAGATGAACCCGCAGTACTTGCGGCTCGCGACGCCGCCCGGCGTCGCGTCGGTGGTCAGGATTCCAGCGGGCCGCGGTCCCGCCACGGTCGCGGCCTATGCCGACCTCCCGCCTTCGCGCCGCATCACCTTCATCGAGCACACGGTCGCGCGCGGCGAGACCATGAGCGGCATCGCGCACCGCTATCGCGTGAGCCTGAGCCTCGTGGTCCAGGCCAATCCCAATCTCCGCGGGCGGATGCTCCGTCCCGGGCTGCTGGTGATCGTGCCGACCAGCGGCGCCATCTCCGCGTCGGTGGCCCGCCGCATGGCCGACCCGGTGGAGCCGGCGTCGAGCAGCCTGAGCGGCTTCCACCGGGTGCGCCGCGGCGAGACGCTCACCACGGTGGCGGACGAGTACGGCGTGACGGTGAGGCAGCTCCGCAGCTGGAACGCGCTGGGCCCGAACGAACGGATCCGGGCCGGGCAGCGGATCCGGGTCGCGCCGCCGGCCGGCAAGCGCGCCGCGCCGCGGAGCGAGGCCACCGTGCGGGTCGCCACGTCGGGCTCCAACCCGCCCACGACGGCGGCACCGCCGGCCGCAAGCCGTACGCACACCGTTCGCCGCGGCGAGACGCTCACCAGCCTGGCCAAGCGGTACGGCGTGTCGGTGCAGGCGCTCCGGGACGCGAATGGCCTGTCGGGCAGTGGCGGACTGCGTGCCGGAGCAACGATAAGAATCCCGGGCTGACGAAAGCGACGGAAGGAGGGAAGGACGGAAAGACGGAAGGACCTGCCCATCAGCGCAGGTCCTTCCTCTTTCCGTCCTTCCGTCCTTCCGGCGTCCTTGTTACCGCCAGCCCGGCCCCGACGCGCTCGGCGCCTTATATCCCTCGAGCACGGCGTCCGAGTAACCGTTGGTGGGATCGCCGCCCTTGGCCAGGATGCTCTCGACCTTGGCAGGCCCGCGATTGTACGCCAGCAGCGCCAGATGGTTGTCGCGGTCGAACTTGGTCAGCAGGTCGTTCAGGAAGCGGAACCCGATCCGCAGGTTGAGCTCGCGGTTGGTCATCAGGTCGCGCTCGGTGACGCCCGGCTGATAGAACCGCGCGGTGGCCACCTGTACCTGGGTGTAGCCCACGGCGCCGGCTGAGCTTCGGGCGTTCGCGCGGAACTCGCTCTCGATCTTCACCAGCTGGAAGCCGAGCGCGGGGTCAATGCCCTCGCTCAGGGCGATGTCGTAGATCGACGCCGCCAGATCCGATGGGATCTGGTACTTGGCCGACTGGGCCAGGATCGCGTTGGCGCGATCGAGCTGGATCTTGAGCAGGTCGCGCTCGCCGTTGGACACGGCCAGCTGCTCCGACAGGCCGCCGATGCGGCGGGCGACAATGATGGTGGCGTCCGGCGCCTTGATCACGCTGTCGGTGGCACGGACCCGCCGGGTCCAGCCGGCCAGCGAGCCGACCACGGCCGCCATGACCAGCAGGAGGCCGCCGCGCACGAGCAGCATGCGCAGGGTGCGCGGGCCGGGATCGTTGTATTTATCGGTCGGTCGTTTCATTGGCCAACCTCCAGTACGAGAAGGCCGCGTCCCTTCGGTCCTATGGATCGGAGCGGCGCCAGTCTCCCCGGGAACCCCCGGTCTTGCTCAACAGCCGTACGGCTTCGATTACCATCTCCCGGTCTATGGCTTTGACCATGTCGTAAACTGTCAAACACGCTACGCTCACGGCGGTGAGCGCCTCCATCTCGACTCCTGTGCGCCCCGTCACCTTGGCCGTCGCGGTCACGGCCACGCCGGGGAGCTCCGAAACCAGCCTCGCCTCGACGGTTACCACGTCGAGCGGCAGGGGATGGCAGAGCGGAATCAGCTCCCCGGTGCGCTTGGCCGCCATCACCCCCGCCACTTCGGCCACAGCGAGCACGTCGCCCTTGGCGATCGTGTGCGCCGCCACCTGCTCGAACGCCTCGCGAGACATCCGGACCCTGCCTTCGGCCGTGGCGGTGCGGGCGGATTCGGGCTTGTCGCCCACGTCTACCATGCGCGCCCGACCGGCCTCGTCCAGATGGCTCAGCTTCACAGTACCTCCGCCAGCTCCTCGCCCAGGACGGCGAGCAGCACTTGCGGGTTCACGTTGCCATACGCCGCCTCGCGGGCCGCGGCCACCCGTTCCATTGCCTGGAGCAGCGCGCCGGGCTCGGCCCGCTTGAGCGCGCTCGGCACCGGCCGGCGGCTGGGCTGTCCCAGACCGCTGCGGGCGGCCTCGCCCAGCGTTTCGGCGAGCGCGTCGAGCATGGCGGTGAACTCCCCGCGAGCGCTGAACGGCGGCTGCCGAAGCGCGCGCTCGTATCGGTCGGCCGGCCCCGCCATCACCGCGTCGAGCACCTGGGCCGCCGCGCGGTACGCCTTGGCGGCCTCGTCGCCGGCCGCCAGCGCGGCCCCAATCGAGCCGCCCGCCAGGGCCACCCGCTCCGAGAGCGCCTCGCCCGAGAGCGGTGGATCCGGCTCACGGGTGAGAAAGCCGCGCACGTCGTCATCCGTCAACCGATTCAACCGCACCGGCACCGCTCGCGACCGGATGGTCGGCAAAAGGCGCCGCGCATCCACCGTCGTGAGCAGGAACAGACTCCCCGCGGGCGGCTCCTCCAGCAGCTTGAGGAGCGCGTTCGCCGCTTCCTGACTCGACTCCTGCGGGACCAGCCGCTCGGCGTCGCCGAGGATGAATACCCGGCGGCCGCCTTCGACCGAGGTCAGGGACGCCTTCCGCTGGAGCAGGCGAACCGACGCCATCGAGTGGCTGGCCATCCCGTCGGGGGGCCCACACAGCGGCTTGGCGCGCCGCTCGTCCATCACTTCGGCGATCGCCTGGGCCGCCTCGTCCACCGCCTTGTCCGGGTCCGCCGCCTTGGGGCGAGGGATCGGCACCAGCCAGTGGAGGTCCGGGTGCGCCAAGTTCTCGACCAGGCGGCACGGCCGGCAGCGGCCACACGGCTCCAGGTCCTTCTCCTCACACATGACCAGCTGCGCCAGCCAGAGCGCCAATCGCTGCTTGCCAACCCCGCCCGGCCCCGAAATGACCATGACCTGAGGCAGGCGGTCGGATCGGGCGGCCTCGGCCAGGCGACGGCGAGCCTGGGCGTGTCCGGTCAAAGGGTGCAGCGGCATGGACACAAGGTACAGACCCACAGGCAAAAGGGTAGCCAGCGGCTTGTAACGCATCTTTCCACAAATACTTAACTTACGAACTGTGGTTTGCCCGTTGGGGACCAACCATGCGGGAAACTGCAGCGCTATTGCAGCAGCGAATGCTCACGACTAGCGAAATGGGGTGCATTAACTGGCAGCGCTGGCGCGGGTTTGGCTGTCACTCCCGGGCGGGTGGATGTATGGCCGGCGCGGGGCTGGGTGCGCGGGTGCGGGCGCTCGGGCATCGAAGGCGGTGCTCGGAAGCGGCCGTCGCTCAAGCCGGCGATGCGCTTGACCCTCGATTCTCAGGCGGCGAGATTCAACGCCGCGAAGCACCCTTCCCGAGTAGCTCAGTTGGTAGAGCAGGTGACTGTTAATCACCGGGTCGGGGGTTCGAGTCCCTCCTCGGGAGCTTCCCACCAAACAGCTTACGTCGTTCCTTGAACGGGCTTAGCCACCACGGCTAAGCCCGATTCGTGTGGTCCTCTTGTGACGCTCACTGGCCTGCTTGAGCAGTCTCCTGCCCCATCAAAGGCCCACGCTGCGATTCCCCCGTTTGAGCCCCTTGCATGCCGCGAGCGCTTGTGTTAGATACTGAACTATATGGTTCAGTATCTAACGACCCGACTCGATACTTCATTCGCCGCGCTCTCAGACCCGACGCGGCGCGGCGTGCTGGAGCAGCTCGGACGAGCCGACGCGTCGATCACGGACCTGGCCGAGAAGTTCCACATGACGCTCACGGGCATGAAGAAGCACGTCGGCGTGCTGGAGCAGGCGGGGCTCGTCAGCACGAAGAAGATCGGGCGCGTGCGGACCTGCCAGTTGGGCCCGCGCCGATTGGAGGAAGAGACGGCGTGGCTCGAGCGGTACCGCCGGCTCTGGGACGAACGCTTCGAGGAGTTGGACAAGGTGGTCGAGGAACTCACCCGAAAGGAGAAGGGCAATGAACGCAAGAACCGAAAGTAGGCCCGGCCCCGTGAAGAACCGCACCACGGTGGAACGGACGTCGGACCGCGAGGTGGTGGTCACCCGGACGGTCAACGGCCCGGCACGCATCGTCTTCGAGGCCTTTACCAAGGCCGAGCTGTTCCAGCGGTGGTGGGTGCCAAAGTCGCTGGGAATGACCCTGCTGTCCTGCGAGATGGATGCTCGGGTCGGAGGCAAGTACCGGTTGGTCTTCGACGCGGCCCCCGAGCCGATCGCCTTCTTCGGCACGTATGTCGAAGTGCAGCCGAACTCGCGCCTCGCGTGGACCAACGAGGAAGGTGGCGAGGGGGGGCCGGTCACCACCGTGACCTTCGAGGAAACGGGCGGCAAGACGCTGGTGGTCCTGCGCGAGACCCATCCGTCGAAGGAATCGCTCGACGCTGCCGGCACCGGAGCACACGAGGCCATGGACGAGACGTTCGCTCAGCTCGACGAGCTGCTCGTCGCGCTGGGTGAGAGCTCGGGACGGTAACCGGGAAGTCGCTCCTGCGGTCGGTCATCCGATAGTCCCGGCGCACACTGGCGGGGCTATCGGGTGGCGTCGCGACAGCCGATCGAGGGGGTCCCACGCTTGAGCGGGACTTACACCGCGGCGTGCTTGCCGCTGGTCATCACGGGCAGGATCGCGTCCACCGCGTTGATCTGGATCAGCAGATAGGGATAGGTCTGCCAGTAGGTCTTGGGCCCGGGCGGCCGCACCTCGGCGTTGCGGAGCACGCAGCCCGGCCCGCGCTCCCGTACCGGATCGTCGAGGCTTTCGCCGCCCGGAGTCAGACCGCCCTCGCCCCAGTCATCGCGCGCGCGCTGGCTCTGCTGCTCGGTGATCTCGGGCATCTCGATGGTGGGCAGGCTCATCTCGCCGCCTTCGTGGTCCGCGCGGTTCATCACCTCGGCCAGCCAGTCGGCGTACCGCCGGACGGGCGTGAGAATGCCGCTGATGGTGGTGCCGCCCACCAGGAGGGTCATGCCGACTTCGTTGCCGGTGGATTCCACATACCTGATCCAGCGATTCAGGATGTGCTGCACGGCGACTGGCCTCCGAGGAAGGTGACCTGGGGCATGGCGCCCCTGCCTGGCGGACCCGTTGCTCCTTCGTGGGGGTGATCGGCTACTTTTCCTGGATCGAACGCCAGCACCCGAGGAGGGCACCGATGTCCAAGCGCGAAGACCAGCGGCTTGCCGCCCTGGCCAAGAAGAACGCCGCCAAGGTCGTTCCCCCCAAAGGCGACCGCGCCGTCCAGTTCGACCCTACGCTCCGGCAGCGGCCCCAGGAAGAGGACAGCGAGACCCGCCGGCTGTTCAAGGAAATGAAGAAGCGCGAGTTCTGAGTCCGCTCAGCGGCCGCGCGGACGGCGGAACACCGGCCGCTTCTCCCCATCCTCATCCAGATCCTCGGGCCGCCGGGTCGCCGAGCGGCGCGGCGGCGTGGGCCGCGGCGTCGGCGGCGGTGGTGCGCGACGGGGCACCGGGTCGAGCACCGGCTCGGGCGTGGCGCGCGCCTTGGGGCGGGTCTGCACCGGCGTCACGCTGCCGAGCACGCCGCTCGCCGATTGGGCGGCGACCCGGATGGTCTCGATCGAGGTCTGCAGCGCGTCCCTGACATGCGCCTCCATCCGGCTGCCTTCGATGGCGAGCACGGCGCGAAGGATGTCGCGCGCGGTATCGGGGCCGATGGGAAGGCCCAGCTCGCCCAGCCGCTCGCACAGCAGCTCGACGGCGCGGAGCCCCGGCTCGTACGGCGCCTGCGCCGGCGCCGGCGTGATGGACTGGCTCACCTTTCGCCCCCCCTTCTCGTCAGGCACGTTCGAGATCCAGTGCGCGCCAGAGGTACCAGCTCGCCACCGAGCGATAAGGCCGCCACCGCTCGGCGCGGCGGTGGAGCACCAGCGGGTCGAGCAGGGCCCGGCGGTTGAAGGTGCGCGCGAAGCCCTTGCGCACGCCGAGGTCGCCCAGGGGCAGGACGTCGGGCCGGCCGAGCCGGAAGAGCAGCAGCATCTCGACCGTCCACCGTCCGATGCCGCGCACGGTCGTGAGCCGCTCGATGATCTCGTCGTCCGACATCCGCCGGACCTGCGCCATGCTGGGCACGGTGCCCTCGAGCGTGCGGGTGGCGAGGTCCTTCACGGCCGCGGCCTTCGCGGCCGACAGCCCGGCGGCTCGAAGGCGCTCGACCGGGGTCTCGAGGATGTCCACTGGCCGCGGGAAACGCCGCGGGCGGTAGAGCGCGATCACGCGGCCCAGGATGGTCTCCGCCGCTTTGCCCGAGAGCTGCTGGTACACGATCGACTCGACCAGGGCGGCGAACAGGCTCTGGGTCGGCTCGGGACGCATGGTGAAGGCGCCCGCGCGGGCGATGAGCGCGCCCAGGCGCGGATCGGCCGCCGTCAGGTGGCGGCAGGCAATGTCCGGGTCGTACGTCAGACCGGCGGTGGTGAGCGTAACCCCCATTCAATACAAGATACACAGCCCGTCATCGGCCGCCTGCCGCGAGCAGAGCGGTCGCCGCGAGGACCAACCCCGCGCCTGCCAACTGCCACGGACCGGGCAGGGTGCCGAACAGGGGAATCGCGAGCAGGTAGGTGAACACCACGCCCAGGCTGGACACGGCGGTGACCGGCGCCGCGCGCTGGAGCGAGTAGGCGCGGGTCATGGCGAGCTGCGCGCCGCCGCCGCCCAGGCCGGCGCCGAGCAGCGCGAGCCCGCTCCGGAGATCGGGCCAGCGCCAGGCCGGCAGCGCCAGCAACACCATCGTGGTCAGCCCCACCAGCGAGAAGTGCAGCACGATGGCCTCGTGCGACTCGCCGGGTCCGATCCGGCGGAGCCAGATCATCGCCATCGCATAGGACATCGCGCCCAGCGTCGCGACGAGGGCCACCGGCCAGGCCAGCGCGAACGACGGCCGCACCAGCAGCACGATGCCCGCGAACGCGAGCGCCACCGCCAGCGCGACGTGCCGGCCCACCCGCTCGCCGAGCAGCGGACGGGAGAGCAGCGCGACGAAGAGCGGGGTGGTGGCGCTGAGGGTGGCGGCGTCGCCCACCGCGACCTGATGCGAGGCCAGCGCGTAGAAGCTGCCGCATGCCGCGAGCGTGCCGTAGATGCTGCGATGCCAGGTCCCGCTCCGATCGGTGACCCGGAGCGACCGGCCCAGCGCCATCGCGAGCCCGGCCGCCACCAGCGCCCCCACCAGAAAGCGCACCGCGGCGATCTCGGCCCAGGGCAGCTCGCGGCTGCCCAGGCGGGTGCAGACGTTCATCCCCGCGAAGCACAACTGGGCCACGATCATCCAGCCGAGCCCGACCGGGGAGGCACGACGCATGGGCAGCCTGAGAAGGGACCTGCAAAGGTAACAGGAGCGCTTGACTCGCGGCTTCCATCGCGTTGCTTTGGCGCATGCAGCCTGACGAATTCCGCCGCCATGCGCACGTGCTGGTCGACTGGATGGCCGACTACCTGCGCGACGTCGGCTCGATGCCGGTGACGCCGGAGGTAGGCCCGGGAGACATTCGGGCGCAGGTGCCCGAGGAGCCGCCGCTCGACGCCGAGCCGTTCGAGCGGCTGTTCGAGGATTTCCGCCGGGTGGTGCTGCCGGGCATGACTCACTGGAACCATCCTGGCTGGTTCGCGTACTTCCCCGGCAACAACAGCGCGCCCTCCATTCTCGGTGAGATGCTGACGGCCACGCTCGGCGCCCAGTGCATGAGCTGGGTGACCTCTCCGGCCGCGACCGAGCTCGAGCAGGTGATGATGGACTGGCTGCGGCAGATGATGGACCTGCCGGCCGGCTTCGTGGGCGTCATCCAGGACACCGCATCCACGGCGACCCTGGTGGCGTTGCTCAGCGCCCGCGAGCGCGCGACCGGCGGGCGGGCCGGATCGGCCGGGCTGGCGGCGGCAGGGGCGGAGGCGCCGCTCGCGGTGTATGCCTCGCGCGAGGCGCACTCCTCGATCGACAAGGCGGTGAAGCTCGCGGGCTACGGCCTGGATCTGCTGCGCCACATCGAGACCGACGACGCCTTTGCGCTCCAGCCCGAGGCGCTGGCGCGGGCGCTCGAGGCCGATCGCGCGGCCGGGATCCGGCCGGCCTGCGTGGTGGCCACGGTGGGCACCACCTCGAGCACGGCGATCGATCCGCTCCGGCCCATCGCGGAGCAGTGCCGACGCGCGGGCGCGTGGCTTCACGTGGACGCGGCCTATGCGGGCGCGGCGGCCATCGTCCCCGAGCTGCGGCCGCTGTTCGATGGGATCGAGGGGGCCGACAGCATCGTGTTCAACCCGCACAAGTGGCTGCTGACCAACTTCGACTGCTCGGCATACTTCGTCCGCGATCCGGCGGCGCTGCTGTCGACCTTTCAGGCCACGCCGGAATACCTCCGCACCGCGTACGACGCGGACGTCGTCAATTTCCGCGACTGGGGCATCCAGCTCGGACGCCGGTTCCGGGCGCTCAAGCTCTGGTTCGTGATTCGGAGCTACGGGGTCGAGGGGCTCCGCGCTGTCATCCGCCGTCACGTGGCGATGGCGCGGGAGCTTGCGGGGTGGGTCGCGGAGGACCCGGCCTTCGAGCTGATGGCGCCCGTGCGCTTCGGCCTGGTGTGCTTTCGCTGGCGGCCCGCGGGTCGCACGGAGGAGGAGCTCGATGCGCTCAATGCCCGGCTGCTCGCCGAGGTGAACGCGACGCGCGAGCGGTACCTGACGCACACGCGGCTGGGCGGGCGGTACGTGATCCGGCTGGTGGTGGGGCAGCGCGCGACCGAGCGGGACCACGTGCAGCGGGCGTGGGAGGCGGTGCGGACGGCGGTGGCGCGGCTGGGGTAGGGAACAGGGAACTGCCTCATCCCGAGCGCAGCGAGGGACCTTCTTGACCGGCCTCGAACCCTGCGTCGAGAAGGTCCTGGCTATGCTCGGGATGAGGGTGTCACCCCACCAGCGCCTCCTCCCTCACCGGCTGCAGCAGCGGCCGCAGGTACCGCCCTGTGTGCGACGCCTCCACCTCCGCCACCTGCTCTGGCGTCCCCTGCGCGACCACCCGGCCGCCGGCATCGCCCGCCTCGGGGCCCAGATCGACGATCCAGTCGGCCCGCTTCACCACGTCGAGATGGTGCTCGATGACCACCACCGTGTGCCCGGCATCGACCAGGCGGTCCAGCACCTGGATCAGGACCCGCACGTCGTCCAGGTGGAGACCGGTGGTGGGCTCGTCGAGGATGTAGAGCTTGCGGCCATCGCGCTTCCCGGCCTGGGCCAGCTCGCGGGCGATCTTGAGCCGCTGGGCCTCGCCGCCCGAGAGGGTCGTGGCGGGCTGTCCCAGGCGGAGATAGCCCAGCCCGACCTGCTGCAGCTGCCACAGCGCCGCGCCCAGCTTGGGCTGATGACGGAAGCGGGTGATCGCCTCGTCCACGGTCCACTGGAGCACGTCGTGGATCGAATGCCCGTGGATCCGCACGTCGAGCACCTCGCGCTTGTAGCGGGTACCGCCGCACACCTCGCAGGGCACGAACACGTCGGCCAGGAAGACCATCTCGACCTGCACGTGCCCGGCGCCCTCGCAGGCGTCGCAGCGGCCGCCCGGCAGGTTGAACGAGAACGTGGCCGAGGAGTACTTCCGCTCGCGAGCCAGCGGCTGGGCCGCGAACAGCTCCCGGATCTCGTCGAAGGCGCGGATGTAGGTGATGGGGTTGGACCGGGGCGAGCGTCCGATGGGCGACTGGTCCACCAGCAGCACGTCCTTGAGCAGCTCCCACCCGGTGAACGACTGCACCTGGCCCACGGGCTCGCCCAGGTGGCTCTTGGCGGAATGCTCGCCGTGGAGCCGGGCCTCGAGGTTCCGGTAGACGACGTCGTGCAGCAACGAGCTCTTGCCCGAGCCGCTCACGCCGGTGATGGCGGTAAGGGTGCCGAGCGGAATGTCGGCGTCCACGCCGTGGAGATTGTGCAGCGTGGCGCCTCTGATCCGGAGCCAGCGCGGTCCCGCCGGGCGGCGCAGGCTCGGCACGGCGATGCGCTTCTGCCCGGTGAGATACTGTCCGGTGAGCGAGGCCGTCGCGGTGCTGACCGGGCCCGCGTGCACGACGCGCCCGCCGCGGTCGCCGGAGCCGGGGCCCAGCTCCAGCATGAAATCGGCCTGGCGGATGGCGGCGAGATCGTGCTCCACGACGACGACGGTGTTGCCCGCGTCGCGAAGCCGCCGGAGCAGGGAGAGCAGGCGGTCGGTGTCGCGGGGATGAAGCCCGATCGAGGGCTCATCCAGCACGTAGAGCGTGTCCACCAGCCGCGAGCCGAGCGCGTTGGCGAGCGCGATCCGCTGGGCCTCGCCGCCCGAGAGGGTGCGCGTCTGGCGGTCGAGC
>DASSMN010000391.1:0-3581 GCA_035688885.1 Gemmatimonadales bacterium | reverse complement strand
TCGGCGGCCGGGGTGCTGACCGATTCGACCGCCACGGTGCCGAGGGCGCGGTACCAGGTCGCGAGCGAGGCGAGCAGCAGGGCGAGGAGCAGAGCGCTACCGCCGGCGTACCCGATGCCCAGGTCCCGGGTCGCGAAGTCGGCCAGCGTGGTGCCGACGGTGGTGGTCGCGATGATGGTGAACCAGTAGACCCAGGGATGGAATCGCCGGGCGGCGATCTGGCTGGCGACGGCGGCCGCGAAGATGGCGGCAAAGATCGCCGTGGCTGTCAGATAGCCGAGGTTGAGGGTCATGCTCAGGGTGTCGCCCGCGGTCTCGCCCAGGGTGGTGGCGAAGACCTTGAGCACCCAGAAGACCAGGGTGACGGCGGGGACCTTGGCCGCGGACGCGTACCCTACCGCACCCTCCCCGTCGGCTCTAACTTCAGCGTGCTTACCCACTCGCCTATGACCGGCGGGCCATGACCGACCTCCGTTCGCGCCTACAAGAAGGACTGCAGGGAACTTACACGATCGAGCGCGAGCTCGGCCGCGGGGGCATGGCCACGGTCTACCTGGCCCAGGACCTCCGGCACGACCGGCCGGTTGCACTGAAGGTTCTCCTGCCCGAGCTGGCTTCGACGCTCGGTCCCGAGCGGTTCCAGCGGGAGATCCGGCTGGCCGCCCGGCTGCAGCATCCGCACATCCTCACCGTGCATGACTCGGGCGAGACCGGCGGGCAGCTCTGGTTCACCATGCCGTTCGTCGAGGGCGAGAGCCTGCGCGACCGGCTCAGGCGGGAGCGGCAGCTCCCGATCGACGACGCGCTCCGGATCGCGACCGAGGCTGCCCGCGGGCTGGACTACGCCCATCAGCACGGAATCGTCCACCGGGACATCAAGCCGGAGAACATCCTGCTGACACGGGATGGATCTACTCTGGTTGCGGACTTCGGCATTGCACGCGCCTTGGCTGGAGACGAGCACCTGACCCAGACCGGGCTCAGCATGGGGACTCCGGCCTACATGAGCCCGGAGCAGGCGAGCGGGGACAAGAACATCGACGCGCGGACCGACGTGTACTCGCTCGGCACCGTGCTCTACGAGATGTTGGCGGGCGAGGCGCCGTTCACCGGTCCGACCACCCAGGCGATCATCGCCCGGCGACTCACCGAGCCGGTGCCGAGCGTGCGCCGGCTGCGGCCCAACGTGCCGGAGAGCGTAGACGAGGCGATCCGGCGATCGCTGGCGCCGATCCCGGCGGATCGGTTCGGGTCGGTGGCGGAGTTCGCGCGGGAGATTACGGCGGTAGGGCGGTACGGCGGTACGGCGGTACGTGGAGCCGAGGACACCGCGGCGACTGTTGCCCAGAGTGCGGCCACGCGACCCATCGCTCCGGCCAAGACAACCGTACCGCCGTACCGCCGTACCGCCCTACCGCCATCTCGCCTCGCCGCACTGACGCTCGTCCTCGGCCTCCTCATCGGTCTCGGCGTGCTCTTCGCCTGGCGGCGCTCCCACAGCGCGGAGGAGGACGGCGGAGGGAAGCGGCTCGCCGTCCTTCCCTTCGAGAACCTCGGCGACTCGGCCGATGCCTACTTCGCCGACGGAATCACCGACGCGGTGCGGGGCAAGCTGACCGCGCTCAGCGGCATGCGGGTCATCGCCTCGAACAGCTCCCGGCAGTACCGCGGCACGACCAAGACGCCGCAGGAGATCGGGCGAGAGCTGGGCGTGGACTACCTGTTGGTGGGCAAGGTGCGCTGGGCCAAGGGGAGCGGGGGGAACCGGGTTCAGGTGAGCCCGGAGCTGATCGAGGCCAACACTGCGGATTCGAAATGGCAGCAGCCGTTCGATGCCTCGCTCACCGACGTCTTTCAGGTCCAGGCCGACATCGCCAGTCGGGTGGCGCAGGCACTCGACGTCGCGATCGGAAGCAGCCAGCAGCAGGTACTGCAAGATCGGCCGACTCGGAGCCTGGCCGCGTACGATGCTTACCTGAAGGGCCAGGCGCTGCGTGCGCGTGGAAGCAACCCGGTCACGCTGCGCCAGGCCGCCCAGTCCTTCGAGCAGGCTGTCGCGCTCGACTCAGGGTTCGTCGATGCCTGGGTCGGACTCTCCGCCGCCAACTCGGGCCTGTACGGGAACGGTGCGCCTTCGCCGGCGGTGGCCGACCGGGCCCGGTCCGCCGCCGATCGGGCGCTGGCCTTGCGGCCTGACTATCCGGCTGCGTACCGGGCTCTCGGTGTCTACTACATCAACGTCGTCGGCTCGCCGGCGCGCGCGGTCGACCCGTTGAAGAAGGCGCTCACACTCGCACCGAACGACCCCGAGCTCCTGAGGTCGATGGGCATTGCCGAGCAGGCCCTGGGGCGATGGAACGAGGCAGTCGAGCACCTGCGGCGGAGCCAGAGTCTCGACCCTCGGTTGGCGAGCACCAAGGGCATCCTCGCTCAGGGGCTGTTCTGGCTGCGTCGCTATGACGAGGCCATGAAGGCGGCCGATGAGGGGCTTGCCCTGACGCCATCCGACGCGACGCAGGTCGAGCGCAAGGCGATGATCTATCTCGCCCAGGGGGATCTGGCCGGTGCCAAAGCCGTGCTGGCCACCCCGCCACCGGACATGGATCTGCCGAACTTCGTGGCCTACGTCGCCACCTACTGGGACCTCTATTGGGTGCTCGAGCCGGAGCAGCGCGCGCTGGCCAAGCGGCTTACCCCTGCGGCGTTCGACGGGGACGCGTCAAGCTGGGGGCTCGCGCTTGCGGGGGTCTATCAGGTGGACGGCGACATGCGGCGCGCGGCCGCCTACGCCGATTCGGCACGGGCCGCGCTCGAGCAGCAGCTCACGGTCGCGCCGGAAAACGCCCAGCTGCATACACTCCTGGGCGTGGCACTGGCCTATCTCGGACGGAAGGACGCGGCCATCCGGGAAGGTCAGCGTGGCCTCGAGCTGACACCGGTGGCCAGCAACGCGCAGACCGGGGCGTACCTCCAGCACCAGCTCGCCCGGATCTACATCCTCCTGGGCGAGCAGGAGAAGGCGCTCGACAATCTGGAGCCGCTGCTCAAGATCCCCTACTATCTCTCGCCGGGCTGGCTCCGGATCGACCCGACCTTCGATCCGCTGCGGAAGAACCCGCGGTTCCAGAAGCTGGTCGAAGGAACAGCCTGAGCGCTATCTTTTTCGAATTCCCCCGTCTACACCGAGCCCCATGACCGATCCGGTAGCAGCGCTGCGCGAGGGTTTGCGCGACCGCTACGCGCTCGAGCGCGAGCTCGGCCGCGGCGGAATGGCCACCGTCTGGCTGGCGCAGGACCTCCGCCACGACCGGCCGGTCGCGCTCAAGCTGTTGCACGTGCACCTGGCGGCCAGCCTCGGCCCCGACCGGTTCCAACGCGAGATCCGCCTCGCCGCCCGGCTCCAACATCCTCACATCCTCACCGTGCTGGACTCGGGGGAGGTCGGCGGCCGGCTCTGGTTCACCATGCCGTTCGTCGAGGGCGAATCGCTGCGCGACCGGCTGCGCCGGGAGCGGCAGCTTCCGCTGGACGCCGCGCTCCGGATCGCCATCGAGGCGGCACGCGGGCTCGCCTATGCCCAT
>DASSMN010000113.1:0-2088 GCA_035688885.1 Gemmatimonadales bacterium | reverse complement strand
GTGCCGCAGCTGGCGGGCGCCTTCGGCGAGCTCGGGGGCGAGCTGCACCGCGCCCGAGGCCATCATCCGCTGCATCACCTCGTTGTGACACTCGGCCACCGCCACTTCGGCGAGACGCTCCTTGGACCAGGAGTTGCGCGGCCCCACACCACACTGGGTGAGGAAGCCGAGCAGATCGCGCCGGGTCCAGCCCGAGAGCCATGCGGCCGCATCCGTCGCGGGCACGACCAAGCCGCTTCCCTGGATCAGCCGGATCGACTCGGTCAGGTCGAGGCCCCGCTTGCGCACCTCGTAGCGACACAGGCTCGCGAGGGTCCGGGGCGCCGTGACGTCGGCGCTGAAGTGCTGCAGCGCATCGACCGCGTGCGCCCGCACCACCAGCGGCAGGCTCCGTAGCCGGCCGAGCACCGTCTGCAGCTCGGAGGTTCTTGGCGGCGTCATGCTGCGGAGCGTGCCGCCCTGCAGCGCGGGCCAGGTGGACCAGTAGCTCATCTCTTCGGCCATCCGCATCACGAACGCGTTGCGGGTCGCCATCAGCGCGGCCGGGTCCACCAGCTCGAAGCCGT
The DNA here is from genome assembly GCA_035688885.1 of Gemmatimonadales bacterium. Taxonomy (GTDB): domain Bacteria; phylum Gemmatimonadota; class Gemmatimonadetes; order Gemmatimonadales; family GWC2-71-9; genus CAVVWJ01. Next base: position 1,522 of record DASSMN010000113.1, on the reverse strand, counting down.
GCGGTGCGAGCGCCGAGGCGACGAAGTCCGGCGCGTCCCCCGTCATGATGAAGCCGGTGAACCCTTCATGTGCAGCGAGGAGGATGAGCGCGACTCGGAGCTCGCGCATCGCCAGCGCGTCGGCGGGCCTCAGGGTACGCTCGATCGGCGCCTCGAGGATGGCGCGCGCCAGGGCGCGGTAGCGCGCTCGCAGCTCCTCCTCAGTCTCGCCGACGCCCGGGTTGGCCTGCCGGATCCGCCAGAGGAACTCTCCTACGGCCTCCACATCGTGCAGCCGCACCCGCTCGCTCAGCCAGGGCGAGAAATCGGTGGAGGGGACGCAGCTGGAGGGATTGTGGGTGGAGGAGAGACAGGGGAAATCCGGATGCCCTTCGCTCCCGGCGTAAGCGAGCAGGTCCCCAGAGACTCGGTCGGACAGGATGAGCACCGCCGAGTCGACATCAAGCGCCGAAAGGGTCAACGGACCGCCTTCGCGAGAAAGATGGGAGAGGTCGGCGGCTGGAACGGCCGCTCGTGCCGCGAGTTAAAGTCGCGCCCACTTGGCGGTCTGGCAAGACCGCCGCCGGCCAGGGGGGAGGGCCGACAGGCCGACAATGGGCGATGAGGGACTTGAACCCCCGACCTCGCGCATGTGAGGCGCGCGCTCTAACCAGCTGAGCTAATCGCCCGGGGCTGCTCCGGGGAGCGGATTTTACACGACCGCAGCAGCCCAAGCAAGGCCCACGCGGTCACTTGCGCCACCGTTCGGGGGCGCGAATATTCGGATCGCCCCCTGCTCCTCACAGTCCGGTGATCCCCCATGGACCCCAGCGATCAAACCAAGCCTCCCCGGCCGTCCAACGTCCGCAAGCGCGGGGTCGTCCTGCTGGTGGACGACGAGGAGAGGGTGCGCTGGATCGCCCGCCGGGTGCTCGAGGCCGACGGGTGGGAGGTACTGGAGGCGGGCGACGGCCAGGCGGCCCTCCAGCTGATCGGCGAGCGGGATGGTCAGCTGAATCTCGTGGTGACCGACCTCAACATGCCTCGGGTGAGCGGCCGGGAGCTCGCCGAGGTCGTGAGCGTGTTCCATCCCGGTCTTCCGGTCCTGGGCATCACTGGCTTCCTCAGTGCCGTGAGCCACGATCGCCGTCTCCCGATCCTGCCCAAGCCCTTCAGTCCGGGCTCGCTGGTCCAGGCGGTCCGCATGGCCTGCGGCATGAGCATCCGGCTGCAGACCCCTCGCCGGGAAAATCGGGCCCGCGCCCGCCGGCTCCGCGAGCTCACCCCCGCGGCGCCCGGTACCCCGGTCGATCTGGTCCGCGCGGTCCACGCCCTTCGCGACATCTCGCCGCAGGACGATTAGCGCTCCGGTACCGGTCACGAGCGTTCCGCTGACGGCGCCTCCGCCCCTTCCGCCGGCCGAAGCGCCGGGGTAGGCTCTGCCATGCCTACGTACGGCGAATATCTCAAGATCGACGAGCTCCTCGCGCTCCAGCAGCCCCTCTCCCGGGCGCCGGAGCACGACGAGATGCTGTTTATCGTC
>DASSMN010000323.1:0-2940 GCA_035688885.1 Gemmatimonadales bacterium | reverse complement strand
CCGGACGACCGCAACCGCGCCGATCTCTCGGTCCACTATGGCGATGCCCGGTACCATTTCCCCACCGACGGCGCGGGACAGATCTCCGACTCGAATCAATTCACGACCGACCGGGGACCGTCGCTGTCGGCGGAGGCGGCGCACACGTTTTCGGATCGTCTCAGCGCCCGGGCGAACCTCGACTGGCACCGGGAAGACAGCCGGTTCGACGACGCGGCCGACAGCCCCGGCGACACGAGCCTGTTCTGCTGCTTCCATAGCCGGGACATCTTCAACCGTCTGTTGATCGGAGCACGGGCCGACGTTCGCCTGCCGCCGGCGCTGACCTTCACGGCGGGCGTCGAGCGAGAGCTGCAGCGCGAGACTGGAACGACGCTCGACACGACGCGCGGCAATTCCGGGCTCTACGGACAGGTGCTGGCGGGGCTCGGCACGGCCGTCACGCTCACCGCGGGCGGGCGGCTCGACGACAACCAGCAGTTCGGCAACCATCTGACGGGCCGCGCCGGTGTCGCCTGGCGGGTCGCGGGGGGGACCCGGTTGCGCGCGTCGGCGGGGACCGGGTTCAAGGAGCCGTCGTTCTTCGAGAACTTCGCGACCGGGTTCGCCCGCGGCAACCCGGCCCTGCGGCCCGAGCGGTCGAGGAGCTGGGAGGTCGGTGTGGAGCAGACCCTGGCAGCGGACGGCTTGACCGTGCAGGCCACCTGGTTCGACCAGCGCTTCCGGGATTTCATCCAGTACAGTGCCGCGCCCCTGGGCCCCGACTCGGTGAACTACGTCAACGTGGGGGACGCCACCGCCCGCGGCCTCGAGCTGTCGGTGCGCGCCCCGCTCGGCCGCCGCCTGGCGCTGGACGCAGCCTACACCTATCTGCGCTCGCGCGACGCCGGCACGCAGCAGCGGCTGCTGCGCCGCCCGAGGCACAGCGGAAGCGTGCAGCTCAGCGGTCCCATCGCGGGGCGGGGGGAGTTCGCCGTCACGGCGCGTCACACGGGGGATCGCGTGGACCAGGACTTTTCGACGTTTCCTGCGGTATTGGTGATGCTGCCATCGTCCACGGTGGTCGACGCCAGCGTCGAGCTGCGTCTCAGCTCCCGCCGGGGCCCGTGGCCGGGGCTCGTGCTCACGGGTCGGGTCGAGAACCTGTTCAACGCGACTTATGAGGAGGTGCTGCACTTTCCGGCACCCCGAAGCACCCTGCTGCTCGGCGGTGAGTTGACCGTCGGGCGATAGGGCCGCCACTTCCCGGCGCGGAGTTTGCGGTAGACAGGGCACGGGACTTCGATTGGAGGGGCCCATGCGCCGGTTGCCGTTCACGGCGATGCCGCTGCTCGCCGCCTCGCTCTCCGCCCAAGCACCGGTGATCACGCCAGCCGGTGATCCCTCGGTACGGAGCGACACGATCTACCGCCTGGCCGTCGACCCCAAGGACCACCCCGACGACCCCTACATCTATCTGCTGGACGACGGGGTCGTGGTGGTCCAGGCGGACGGCCGCACCACGCGGACCTACCGCCAGGTCGTCCAGATCCTGAACCAGGATGCCGTGGAAGACTGGGCCGAACAGTCGTTCAGCTACGACGCGGGCCGCGAGAAGCTGCGCATCAACTGGGTGCGCGTGGTGAAGCCGGACGGCACCGTGATCAGCGACGGCCCGAGCCACCGCCAGGAGTCCTCCTCTCCGGTCGCCTTGTCGGCGCCGGTCTACTCCGACAGCAAGGTGATCCGGATAACGCTGGCCGGCGTGGCGCCGGGCACCATCGTGGACTACAGCTTCACGACCGAGCGGTTCAAGCCGCCCCTCGCCGGAGACTTCTATTCGGGCTGGTCGGTGCATACCTCGCGTCTGACGCGGCGTTCGCGCCTGCTGCTCGACGTCCCGGTGGGGATGAACCCGCACATCCAGGAACGCAACCTCCATTTTCGGCCGCAGGTGGTCGAAGCGCGTGGCCGCCACGTGTACCAGTGGGCCACGCAGGACGTGCCGCGCGTCGAGCGTGAGCCGTACGCCGGGTCGCCCGACACGGTGTACGCCGGTATCGACGTGGCGGGCATCGACAGTTGGGCCGACATCGCCCGCTGGTACGCCGGGCTCGCCCGCGACCGCTACGCCCTCAGCCCGGCGCTCGAGCGCAAGCTGACGGAGCTGGTCGCACAGGCCCACACCCTCGAGGATTCGCTGAAGGCCGTGCACCGCTGGGTGGCCCAGGACATCCGGTACGTCTCGCTGTCGCTCGGCGTCGGCGGTTACCAGCCGCGCGTCCCGGGGGACGTGCTCGAAACCGGCTACGGCGACTGCAAGGACAAGGCGACCCTGTTCGTGGCGTTGCTCGGCAAGATGAGCGTGACGGCCTTCCCGGTGCTCCTCAGCTCGAGTGGGACCGCGGACAGCACCCTGCCGACGCTGGGCCAGTTCGATCACATGATCGCGGCGATCCCCGTCCCCGGGGGCTACCGCTTCGTGGATCTCACGGCGAGCCTCGCGCCGTTCGGGACCCTGCCGCCCGGTGAACAGGGGAGCTTCGCGGTGGTCGTCCATCCCGACGGGCGCGGCGAGACGGTCACGCTGCCGCTGGATCCGGTGAGCGGCAACCTCGACGTCTCGACCATCCAGGGCGAGCTGACGCCGGAAGGGATGTTCAACGGTCACGTGGGGCGGCGCGTGACCGGCGCGCCCCAGTTTTCCATGCGCAACGACTTCAGCTCGCCGATCGATTCCACGCAGCGCACCAGGATCGCGCGCACCATCGCGAACGCGATGTTCCCGGGCGGGAGCGGAGACAGCCTGGTGCTGTTCGACGGCAAGGACCTCGCGGCCGACCCGCACATGGCGGTCGCCATCCACAACGGCCGGGCGGCCACGAGCTCGGGCAACACCGTGATCCTGACCTTGCCGATCCGCACGTACGCCACCCAGGGGCTCGCCGACGATCTGCGGGC
>DASSMN010000418.1:0-2875 GCA_035688885.1 Gemmatimonadales bacterium | reverse complement strand
GCCGAGCCGCGGGGAGCCGAGAAGTAGGCCTCCATGAGCCGGTTGTACTCCGCCGCGTTCTCCCGGATCGCCTGACCACCCAGCGCTTCCTCATGGCTCACGTCGCCCCGTGGAGACAGTTTCCGGAGCGCGCTGGCGATGACGTGCTCCGACATCGCCGGGCGCCAGATGGTCCGCATCATGAGCGAGGCCATCAGCATGTCGCGGCCGAAGTAGGTCGCGAAGTTGGGCAGCCCGGCCATGAGCTTTTGCTCGGAGCTCAGCAGCTCGACGCCCCGCACCTCACGCTCCAGCCTCCGTCCCCGCGCGCCGGCCGTGTCCTCCTTTGCCGCCGAGAGAAAGTTGAGGAAGGGGCGGGTGAAGATCGAGTCGCGCGCCAGCGGCGTCAGGGCCGGGCCATCGGTTTCGATCCGCACGGTGAGCCGCAGCGGTCCGCGGGCGCTGCGGGATCGGAAGGTGACCGTCCGGGTGCCCACCTGCATCAGCGCGTCGCGCGGATTGACGCTCAGCTCGAGCGAGAGATGGCTGCGCCCATCGAGCGACGGTCGCTCGATCCGCGCCCGGCACTCGGTGGTGCATCGCCCCGCGACGGTGGGAAGCAGCCGGGATCGGAGCGCCGCCACGCTGTTGGCGTTGAGCAGCGCCAGGTGGCGCCCGCGCTCCTCGGCGGGGAGCCGGGCCACGTGCGCCACCAGCAACGACTCCTCGGCGACGTAGAACGGCGGCGCCCGGAATGGCTTGAGCTGGGCTTTCGCATACTGAAAGTCCCGCTCCACCCGCATCGAGCCGAGCACGAACCAGCCGATGGTGGCCCGCGATGCGGGAACCGACAGCTGCCACTCGAGCGTCCGGTTCTGGTCGGCCGCTCCCGCGGCCGCGCTGTCGGCGCCCCAGTCCAGCGGCGCCGGCCGGCCGGCCGCGTCGCGCACCGTGAAGCCGAGGCTCTCGTCCATCGCATCGGCCCACAGGTTCACCACTCGCCCACCGCGTGGCTCGAGGTAGATCTGGACCGTATTGCCGTTGACGTCGCGATAGAACCGGGTCTGGTAGCCCTGGTAGGCGGCGGGATCGTCGAGCCCGCGCTCGGGGAACGCGAGCACGGGGGCCTGGGCAGCCTGCAGCAGGAGGAGCAGCGCGATCACGGAGACCTCACATCCGTCAGGGAGCGGTAGCCGCGCCGGAGGGTCGCGCCGCGGACATGTGCAGGCCCGCCGAATCCACCACCACGTCGTACCCGGTGCCGCGCACATGCAGGTTCCGGATCGTGAGACGGCGGACGCCGGACGGCAGCACGGGTCGGAAGGCCGGCGCGAGGCCTTTCTCGCTGAGTCGGAGCCCGGTGTACCCGAACAGGATCTGTTGCAGGAACCCGCCGGCGCCGGTCAGAAAGGCGAAGGCGTTGTTGGTGGGGGTCTCCGAAGGCACCAGGAACGGCCCCTTGAGGTGATTGCGGTAGCTGTAGGGCAGCAGGGTGTCGACCAGGCCTCGGTCGCCGAGCTCGGCGGCGCCCACCGAGAGCAGGGTTATGCCCATCATCGCGCCGACGGACTCGTCTCCCAGGCGGTGGACGACCTGGTCCAGGTGGGTGCGCTTGGCGGCGTCCCCGATCGGCACGCCCAGCGGAAACGCGAGCAGCGGCGTGACCCAGCCGAGGGTGGAATCGGGCGCCCCCTCGTAGGTGCGCCAGGACCCCGTCGCCGAGTCGATGGGCATGTGCAGGCGATCCGCCACCTGGCGCCAGCGCGGATTGCCCCGGACGCCCAGCCGCGCCGCTGCCGTCGTCGCGAACTGGAGGCTCAAGCGCGCGACGGCGTTGGTGTACGCATCGTCGCTCACGCCTTGCAGCCCCTCGGCCACCGAGACCACGTTCCGAATGTGGTACCGGCCGGCCGAGTCGCGAGACGCGCGGCTGACCCAGAAATCCGCGACGCTGCGGAGCACCGGGAAGCCTTCCCGTGCCAGCCAGGCCGAGTCGCCGGTGGAGAGGTAGTACTGCCACTGGGCATAGGCCACGTCCCCGGTGACATGGATCTCGGAGCTGGCGTTCTGGGCTGCGAAGTGGGGCGTGGTCTCCACGCCGCGCTCGTCGGCTTCCCAGGGGTACATGGCTCCCCGGAAGCCGTGCGCGCGCGCCCTGGCCCGGGCGGCGGGCAGCGTGCGGGCGCGAAAGGCCACCATCGAGTGGGCCACATCCGGGTGGGTCACGAGCAGCGATGGAAACATCCAGGTGTCGCTGTCCCAGAACACGTGACCGTAGTACCCGCCGCTGGACAGCCCCATGGGTGGAATGCCCATCGCCGTGCCCGAGTCGGCGCTGCAGAGCAGGTAGAAGAGCATCGTCCGGCTCACTCGCTGGAGCTCGGGATTGCCATCGATCTGGATATCGGTGGCCCACCGCCGGGCCCAGGCTCGAGCATTGGCCGCCACCACGCCATCGTAGCCCGCCGCGGTGGCCTGACGCAGCCGCTGCCCTGCCGCCGTGGGCGGGGGGGCGGCCAGGCCCGGCTCGACCGACGAGGCGAAGGCGGTGAGCTGGGTAAACCGGTAGGTCTTTCCGGCGGCGGCATCGAAGGCGACCTCGACCAGCGCCGAGTCGCCACGCGCACGGGTGCGCGCCTGGGCGCCGGGGAGGTCGCCCGGCCAGCGCACCTCGGCCGACTCTCCGACCACGATCGTACGCCCCGCCGGCCGTCCCGCGACTGCAAGCCGGGCGGAGCTGCCGGAGACAAGCGCGCTCCGTGACGTCACGACCACTCGTCCCGGGTACCACAGCTCGTCCGGTCCCCACCACCAGGTGATTCGCTCGAGCGTGTCGAGCGGCAGCCGCTTGGGGGGCGGCCACCCTGCCAGTGCAAAGCGGGCCCGGACCGGTCCC
>DASSMN010000151.1:0-5237 GCA_035688885.1 Gemmatimonadales bacterium | reverse complement strand
GATGATGTCCTCGACGTCGCCCCCGCTGCAGAAGGCCCGGCCCCGGCCCGTGATGACGACGGCGCGAACGCCCGGCTCGGTGTCGAGCGCGCGGAAGGTATCGCGCAGCTCGGCGTAGACCTCGAAGGTGAGCGCGTTGAGTCGGTCGGGGCGATCCAGGGTGATCGTCGCGACCGCGGTCGCTGGATCGAGTGCGTAATGGAAGGAGCGGGGCGCGAGGGTCATCGGTCGAGGATCGCGGTCGCCTCGATCTCGACCAGCGCCTCCGGGTCCACCAGCGCGGTCACCTGCATCAGCGCCATGGCGGGGTAGTGGGCGCCCATCCGGCGGCGATAGGCCTCGCCGAGCGGCTTGCGCGCGGCGCGGTAGGTCGCGACGTCGGTAACGTAGATGGTGAAGCGCCCGACGTCGGCCGGGGCGCCACCGGCCTGGTGCAGCACGGTCAGGACGTTGGCCAGCGCGCGATCGAACTGGGTGACGAAGTCGGCGGGCGGGACCTGGCCGGAGGCGGCGCGAGCGGTCTGCCCGGCGATGAACAGCGTCCGGCCGCCGCCCCGGTCGAGCAGGCCGTTGTTCCATCCCCGAGGCTCGCCGAGCTCCGGCGGATTGACGATGGCGAAGCGTCCGCTCGTGGGCGCGCGCCCGTCCAGCACGACCGCCTCCCCGTTGGGGGCCCGGTCGCCCTCCGCAGTCACCAGCGCGACCACTGCCTGGGCGACTTCCTCAGGAGCGATCAGCCGTTGCTGCCCGGAGGAGGCCAATGCCGCGGCCAGCGCGTCTTCGGGCGAGCGTCCCGTCTTGGCGACGATGTGGGAGACGGTCTCGGCGGTCATCCCCGTGTCCACGAACCCGGGGCAGACCGCGTTCACCGTCACGCCGCTCCCCGCGACCTCCGCGGCCGCCGAGCGGGTGAGCCCCACCAGGGCGTGCTTGGCGGCGGTATAGGCCGCGAGATACTTCCCTCCGCCCAGGCCCGCGGTCGAGGCGACGTTCACCACCCGTCCCCAGCGGCGCTCGAGCATGTCCGAAAGGACGGCCCGGGTACAGAGGAAGGCGCCGGTCGCGTTCACCGCCATCAGCCGGTTCCAATCTTCGAGCGTGGTGCGCTTGAGCGGCATCGATCCGGCGGCCCCGGCGTTGTTGACCAGCACCGACACCGGTCCCATCTCCGCCGCCGCGGCCACGAGGCCGTCCACTCCGGCCTCGCTGGTCACGTCGCACACCACGGCCCGGGCACGATGTCCCTGGGATTCGAGCTCCGCGGCCTGACCTTCGATCTGCTCCCGGGTGCGCGCCGCGAGGGCCACCGACCAGCCCGCGGCGGCGAGCGCGCGGGCGGTCGCCGCGCCGATGCCCCGGCCGGCGCCGGTCACCACGGCGACGCCACGCTCGCTGTCGGTCACCACGGCTGCCCCACGTCCACCGAGCGCTCGGCCTGCACCGCCTGATCGAGAATCCCGCCGAGGGCGTCGATCAGGGTGCGGCCCTCTTCCGCGGTGGCATCGGCCGGCCAGCCGAAGTAGGCGCGGGGACCGCCCGCGTCCTCGAACGTGGTCTTCCCCTCGCGAATGGCGCGAGAGAGCGAGGCGGGGTTGGCGGGAAGGCCGGCGCGAATGCCGTCGCGGACCAGGTCGGGCCGCTCGGCCAGCACCACGGAGGTCTCGAACCGGCCGGCGTGACAGGCGCCGCTCCGGAACTCCTCTCCCAGGCGGAGGGCCCAGGGCTTGGTGGTGAGATCGGGAAAGACGATGGCGAACCCCAGCTCGTCGCGCGCCCGCTGTACCGCCGCCGCCAACGCCGACAGGTGGGCGGGATCGAGATGCGCGTTGGCAAGTGCCAGGAGGCCGAATCCGTGGCGCGAGAGCCCGGCCGCGATCTCCACTACGATGGCGGTGACGGTCTCGGGCTTGAGGCTCACGGTCCCGGCGAACCCGCCGGCGAACCCGGCCGCCGTATAGCCGAGCGGCGGCAGAATCACGGGGCGGAGGCCACGCGCCGCGAGCCGCTCGGCGCCCGCACGGGCCATCGCCTGCGCGATGATGACGTCGGTCTCGAGCGGCAGGTGGGGACCGTGCGCCTCGATCGCCCCGACCGGCAGCAGCGCGATGGCGTGCGCGGCGGCGGCGTCGCGGGCCTCCTCCCAGGTCATTGCGGCGAGCGGCTGCAAGGTTATTGTGTCCTCACCATGGAACCCCTCAATATCGCGCACTTTTTTCTCGATGCCCGGATCGAGGAGGGGCGGGGCGACCGCGTCGCACTGCACACCAGGGCCCGACGCTGGACGTACCGCGAGGTGCAGGCCCTGGCCAACCGGTATGCCAACGTGCTCTCGGCGGCGGGAGTGGCGCCGGAACAGCGGGTGATCATCGCTCTGCCCGACGGACCCGACTACGTCGCGGCGCTGTTCGGCATCCTGAAGATCGGCGCCGTCGTGGTGATGGTCAACCCGGACCTCAAGCCCGACGCGATCGCGTACTTCTTCGACTACAGCCGGGCGGCGGCGGCGCTGGTGGCGGACGATCGTGCCGATGCGTTCCAGGCCGCCGCCGGCCAGGCGGCGCACGCGCCGGCGCTCCTCCGGGTCGGCAGCGGCGATTTCACCGAGCGCCTCGCAGGCGCATCGACAACCCGGCGGAACTACCCCACTCATCCCGACGATCCGGCGATCTGGCTCTTCTCCGGCGGCACGACCGGACAGCCCAAGGCCGCGGTCCAGCCGCACCGGTCCTACCGGAACACGGCCGAATGCTATGCCCGCCACGTATTGGAGTACACCGAGGACGACGTGACCCTGTCGGTGCCGAAGCTCTTCTTCGGCTATGCGATGGGATCCAATCTCTTCTTCCCCTTCGCGGCCGGCGCGAGCAGCGTGCTCTTCGACGATCGCTGCACCGCCGAGGTCGTCTTCCAGCGGATCGCGGAGTTCCGGCCGACCATGCTGATCACCGTCCCCACCATGGTCAACCAGATGGTGAGTCACCCGACCGCGGCACAGCAGGACCTGGGCTGCCTCCGGCTTGCCACGTCCGCGGGCGAAGGGCTGCCCGAGGAGCTGCACGCCCGGTGGGACCAGGCCTTCGGGGTGCCGCTGCTCGACGGCCTCGGCACCGCGGAGCAGTGGCACATCTTCCTCTCCAATCGGGTCGGCCGGATCCGCCGAGGCACCCTGGGCGAGGTCGTTCCCGGTTTCGAGATCAAGGTGATGGACGAGGAGGGCCGGGAAGTCCCCGACGGCACGACGGGGCACCTCTGGGTCCGGGGCGGGTCCCGGGCGCTGGGGTACTGGCAGCATCTCGACAAGTCGCAGCACTGCTTCCGCGGCGAATGGGTGGTGACCGGCGACCTGGTCCGGCGCGATCCGGACGGGTACTACACCTACGGCGGCCGGGCCGACGAGCTGCTCAAGGTCCAGGGCAAGTGGCTCTCGGCGGTGGAGGTCGAGGGCTGCCTGCTGCAGCATCCGGCGGTGGTGCAGGTGGCGGTGGTCGGGGTGACCGACGCCAACGGGCTGATGAAGCCGCACGCGTACGTGATCGCGCGGGAGCGACGGGAGTCGCTCGGCGAAGAGCTCAAGAGCTTCGTGCGCGAGCGGCTGGACGCCTACAAGTGCCCCCGCGAGGTGATCTTCGTCGAGTCGCTCCCCACCACTCATCTGGGTAAGGTCGATCGTGGCCGGCTCCGAACCGGCCTCACCACGTGAGTGAGGTCCGGACCCGGATGCACGGGCGCGTTGCGGTCGTCACCTTCGAGAACCTGCCGGTCAACGGTCTCTCGCACGCGGTGCGGATCGGGCTCGCGCGGGCGCTGGACCGCGCCACTGCGGATCCGGCGGTCGGGTTCGTGGTGTTGGCCGGCGGTGGCCTGAATTTCTCGGCCGGTGCCGATATCCGGGAGTTCGGGACCTCCGCGGCGAGCGCGGAGCCAACCCTGCGGCAGGTGATCGCGCAGGTGGAAGACGCCCACAAGCCGGTGATCGCCGCGATCCAGGGGAGCTGTCTCGGCGGCGGGCTCGAGCTGGCGATGGCAGCGCACTACCGGATCGCCGCGCGGGACGCGACGCTGGGACTCCCCGAGGTGAAGCTGGGTCTGATACCGGGAGCCGGCGGTACTCAGCGCCTGCCTCGTCTGGTGGGGCCCGCCCGCGCGCTCGACCTCATCCTTGGTGGCGAGCCGCTGCGGGCCGGGGCGCTGGCCGAGAGCGGCTTGCTGGACCGGGTCGTGTCGGAAAACCCCGTCGAGGAGGCGATCGGATTCGCCGAGGCGGAGTCACCGGCGGTGCGGCGCACGCGCGACCGCGCGGTCGATCCGGCGGCGGTCGCCGCGGCATGCGAGGCGGCTCGTGGCAGGCTGGCATCGGAGCGGCACCCATTGCCGGCTCAGCAGCGCTCGGTGGAGGCGGTCGCGGCGGTGTCACTTCCCTTCGACGATGGGCTCGACGTCGAGCGCCGCGCGTTCATCGAGCTCATGCAGAGCCCGGAGTCGAAGGCGCTGCGCCACGCATTCCTGGCGGAGCGCGCGGCCGGAAAGGTGATGGACCTGCCTGCCGATACCCCGGTGAGGCCGGTGGAGCAGGCGGCCGTGATCGGGGCGGGAACGATGGGAGCGGGGATCGCGGTCGCGCTGCTCGACGCTGGAATTCCCGTCTGGCTGCTCGAGACGGACGAAGGTGCCCTCACACGGGGCCGTGGGCGCATCGCGGGCATCTACGAGGCCCAGGTCCAGAAGGGGCGCCTCACCCCCGCCGAGCGCGACCGGCGGCTCGGACTCCTCCGGCCCACGCTGGACTACGGCTCCTTGGCCGGCGCCGACGTGGCGATCGAGGCGGTGTTCGAGTCGCTGCCGGTCAAGCGCGAGGTGTTCACCGCTCTGGACGGGGTCATGAAGCCCGGCGCGATCCTCGCCACCAACACCTCGACGCTGGATGTGAACGCGATCGCGCAGTTCACCCGACGTCCGGCCGACGTCCTCGGCCTGCACTTCTTCAGCCCCGCGAACGTCATGCGGCTGCTGGAAGTGGTGCGCGGCCGCGCGACCGCACCGGAAGTCCTGGCGACGGCTCTGGCGCTCGCCCGGAGGCTGCGGAAGGTGGCCGTGGTCTCGGGCGTGTGCGACGGGTTCATCGGCAACCGGATGCTCGACGCCTACGTCCGCCAGGCGTGGTGGCTGGTCGAGGAAGGCGCCATGCCCTGGCAGGTGGACCAGGCGATCGAGACGTTCGGCTTTGCCATGGGCCCGTT
>DASSMN010000263.1:0-3919 GCA_035688885.1 Gemmatimonadales bacterium | reverse complement strand
CCAGACTGTCGGCCGAGCACGCGCCCGGCACCCATGGCCCGCACCGCGAGTACCTGCTGGAGCTGCCGGCCGGCAACCCGACCCCGTACCGGTTCGTCGAGGTGGACTGGAACCCCATGGGCCACGGCGGCCCTTACACCGCGCCGCACTTCGACTTCCACTTCTACCGGGTGCCCCTCGCAGTGCGCAACGAGATCGTGCTCGAAGACCCGGCCTTCGCCCAGAAGGCGGCGCGCCTGCCCGCGGCGGATGAGATGCCGGCCGGGTACGTCTCCAGCCACGTGCTGCTCAAGACCACGCCTGCCGGCATGACGGTGCCGCGGATGGGACTGCACTGGCTGGACATCAAGTCGCCCGAGCTGCCGCCCAGCAACCGCCCGTTCACCACTACGTTCATCGTGGGCTCGTGGAACGGGCAGGTGATCTTCGACGAGCCGATGGTGACCCGGGATTTCATCCTGGCGCAGCGCACCGGCCCCGCGTCGGCCGACTCGATCCCGCTCCCCCTGGCTCAGCGCTACGTGCCGGCCGGCTACTACCCGGTGAGCTACGCGGTGCGGTGGGACAGGGAAGCACGCGAGTACCGGATCGCGCTCAAGGGGCTGACGCCGCGGAACTGACGCCGGTGAAGCAGGCTCCGGCTGACTACGTGAATACCGAACCGCCGCCGGGAGCTCCAGTTCCTGGCGGCGGTTTCTCTTCACCACGGAACCACGGAAGACACGGAGGGCTCCGACGGCACGGGAGACCTCCGTGTCTTCCGTGCTTCCGTGGTGAAACAGCCCGCGCCTCCCGGCCAAACTGACCCACCCCGAAACGCTCTCATTGAGCAGTACCGATCGTATATTGGCCTCCCCTGGCAGCACCCGCAGCGCCGCACCACCCCACAAGGAGAGAGTCATGTTGGCACTTCGTCGCCTGCTCGCCGGAGCCGCCGTCTTCACCCTCGCCATGGTACCGCGAACGGCGCACGCACAGGACACCAGCAAGGCCGCCACCCACGCGGTCGCGCCGGCCAAGGCCAAGGCGGCCGCCGCCCAGATCGACATCAACACCGCCGGCAAGGATTCACTGATGACCCTGAAAGGAATCGGCAGCGTCTACGCCGACGCGATCATCAAGGGCCGTCCGTACAAGAGCAAGAAGGAGCTGGTGGATCGCAAGATCATCCCGGCCGCGACCTACGCGAAGATCAAGCCCATGATCATCGCGAAGCAGAAGAGCTCGTAGCGGGTCACCACGATCGCCCCGGCCGCCGTCGAGCCCAGGTTCGGCGGCGGCGCGGGTCTCCTGCCGGGCGCGCTCGCTGGCTATGCCGTTCCTTCCCCGCCATCTTCCAGCGACCTCACCCTCACCCCCGATGACTGAACCGGTGGTCCGACTGCGGCAGGCCCTCGCCGACCGCTACCGCATCGAGCGCGAGCTCGGTCAGGGCGGGATGGCGACTGTCTACCTCGCCCAGGACTTGAAGCACGACCGCAAGGTCGCCATCAAGGTGGTGCGACCCGATCTCGCCGCCGTCATCGGCGCCGAGCGGTTCCTGCGCGAGATCAAGACCATCGCCAACCTGCAGCACCCCCACATCCTCGGCCTCATCGACTCCGGCGAGGTGAACGGCACCGCGTACTACGTCATGCCGTTCGTCGAGGGCGAGTCGCTCCGCGACCGGCTCAGCCGTGAGAAGCAGCTTCCCATCCCGGACGCGGTCCGCCTCGCCACCGAGGTGGCCGGCGCACTCGACTACGCCCACCGGCACGGCATCATCCACCGCGACATCAAGCCCGAGAACATCCTGCTCCACGACGGCAGCGCGCTGGTGGCCGACTTCGGCATTGCGCTGGCGGCGAGCAAGGCCGGGGGCAGCCGGATGACCGAGACCGGCATGTCGCTCGGCACGCCGACCTACATGAGCCCCGAGCAGGCGATGGGCGAGCGCGAGATCACCGCGCGCTCCGACGTCTACGCGCTGGGCTGCGTCACCTACGAGATGCTGATCGGGGACCCACCGTTTACGGGCAGCACCGCGCAAGCCATCGTCGCCAAGGTGATGACCGAGAAGCCGGCCTCGCTTCAGCGGCAGCGGGAGCGGGTGCCCGATGCGGTGGAGGACGCCGTGCTCACCGCGCTCGAGAAGCTGCCGGCCGACCGGTTCGCCACCCCGGCGGAGTTCGCCGAGGCGCTGCGCGGCGGTGGCCCGGCGGGAACGGCGCGCACCCGCGTGAGCCCCGCCTGGCGGGCCGCCCGGGCGCCGCGCTCCCGGCTCCGCGACCCGGTGGTACTCGGCCTCGGCGCGATCGCGATCGCCGCGGCGGCCCTGGCCGCCTGGAGCCGGCGGCCCGCGCCGATCGCGGCCGCGCCGGTGGTGCGCTTCACGCTCCCGGCCGCGCCCAGCAGCCGCACCAGCACCCTCGGCTACAACTCGCTCGCTGTTTCGCGGGACGGCCGCGCGCTGGTCTACCTCGGCCAGGGCGACGGCGGGCGCCAGCAGCTGATGCTCCGCACGCTGGACGACACCAGGGCCAACCCGCTACCCGGTACCGAGGATGCGGGCAGTCCGATCTTTTCGCCTGACGGCCGGTGGGTGGCGTTCATCCGCGGCAACGATCTGTACCGCGTCGCCGTCGATGGCACGGCGCCGCAGCTGCTCGGCGCGGCGCCCGGCACCTTCAACGGGATGAGCTGGTCGTCATCCGGCGTGATCGTGACTTCCGGCAACACCGCGCTCTACGCCGTGCCGGAGGCCGGTGGGCCGGTTCGGCTGCTGGGCGACTCCACTCATGTCGCGGGCGAGCAGTTCCAGGACGGACCGCTGGTAATCGACGACGCGCACAGCGTGATCTACTCCAGCTGGTGGGGCAGCTCGCCGGGGAGCGCCAGGATCGCGATCGCGCCGCTGGGCCCCGGTCCGACGACGGTCCTCGACATCAAGGGCGTCATGCCGCTCGGGGTGGTGGACGGCACGCTGGTCTATGTCACGGCCGCGGGCGCGATGATGGGCGTGCCGATCGACGTCGCCAGACGGCGCCTGCTCGGGCCGCCGGTTCAGCTCATTGACGACGTCTCGCTCAACTTCGGCACCGGGTTGGCGCGGGCCTCGCTCTCCTCCGACGGCACCCTGTTCTATCAGAGCGGCACGCAGCTCTCACGGGTGGTCGTCGCCGGGCCCGGCGGCTCGCGAGTCCTGTTGAACGACCGGCGGGATTACTCCTTCCCGCGGCTTTCCCCGGACGGGCGCCACCTCGCGCTCACCATCGGGTCGGCCGATCATCGCGACATCTGGCTCTACGAGCTGGCCTCCGGGACCCTGACCCGCCTCACCACCGAGGGCGTGAGCAACGAGCGCCCCGAGTGGAGCCCCGACGGGCGCCGGGTGCTGTTCCGTTCCGACCGGTCCGGCAATACCGCCATCTGGTGGCGCCCCGCCGACTTGAGCGCCGAGGCCACGGTGCTGCTCACCGGGCGGCGGCTGGACGCGTTCGAGGCGGTGATCTCCCCCGACGGGCGCTACCTGGTGTTCCAAGTCGACACCGCCGGAGCGGACATCTACTATCGCGCGCTGGCCGGCGACACGGGGATTCGGCCCGTCGCCAACAGTCAGGTGGCCATCGAGACCATGCCTCGGCTTTCACCCGATGGCCGCTGGATCGCCTTCTCCACCAACGAGTCCGGTCGAGACGAGGTGGTGGTGCAGCCGTTCCCCGGGCCAGGTGGCCGAGTGCAGGTGTCCACTGGCGGCGGCACCGAGCCGGTCTGGTCGCGGGATGGCCGACGCCTGTTCTATCGCGGTCCGCGGGAGCTGATGGCGGCGGTGATCCGCCCGGGCTCGGGCTTCACCGTCGTGTCGCGCGACTCGGTGGTGGCCGATTCGTATGTCTATGCACCGAACCCGCACGCCAACTACGACGTGATGCCGGACGGC
>DASSMN010000204.1:0-3370 GCA_035688885.1 Gemmatimonadales bacterium | reverse complement strand
ACGGACGGTTCATGTACGCGCGGACGGAGATCCAGCTGGCGCGGTAAGCGGAAAGACGGAAGGACGGAAGGACGGTAGGACCCGCACACCACAGGGGGGTCGGTGACCCGGTCAGGTGTGCAGGTCCTTCCGTCCTTCCGTCCTTCCGTCTTTCCGTCTTTCCGCCTACCGCGCCAGCTGGATCTCCGTCCGCGCGTACATGAACCGTCCGTTGTACCCGAACGGCGACGCCGCGGCCCAGGGGAAGGTGCCGAAGTTGTCATTGAACTCCTTCGACGTGCCGCCCAGGCCCGTGTCCCGATTGGAGCTCGGCTGGTCGGGATAGGTGTCGAACAGGTTGCGCACGCCGACCGAGAGCTTGATCAGGTTGAACCGGTAGCCCACTTCCGCATCCACCAGGCCCTTGCCGCCGTAGTCTTCGCGGCAGAGATCGCAGAAGCCCGGCTGCGCCGAGCTAAAGCCGCCGTAGTATGAGAGGCGGCCCAACGAGGAGAACCGGCCCCGGTTGTAGTTGGCCTGCAAAGTTCCGCGCCAGTCGGGCCGCTCGTCCTGGATGCCGATCGCCGTCACCGAGTCGAGCAGGCCGGGCTCAGTCGAGCCGGCATCGATCAGCACCTGCGGCAGCGGATCGACGTGGGTGATCTTGTTGCGGGTGTAGTTGAGGCCCGCAGTGAGATCGAGCGTGCCCGAGCTGCCGGTGGGCACCTTGTAGTCCGCCGTGATATCGATGCCCTGGGTACGGGTGTCGAGCCCGTTGGTGAAGTACTGCACTCCGCCGATGTTCCCGAAGCCGGCGTTGGTCAGGATGTTCACGGTCGCGGCGTCATCGAACGTGGCACCCAGCAGGATCTGGTTGTTGATCTTGATCCGGAAGTAGTCGGCCGTGAACGTGAAGTTGTCGGTTGGCGTGACGACGAACCCGGCGCTCAGGTTGAACGAGGTCTCTTCCTGCAGTGGCTTGGCGCCCAGCGCCACCGAAGCGGGGTTGTCCACCGGAAAGATGCCGACGTCGATGAACTGTCCGGCGATGACGTTGGTCACCACCTTGCTGAACGCCACCTGGCTCAGACCCGGCGCCCGGAATCCCGTGCTGGCGGCGCCGCGCAGCGTGAGCCGGCGCGACGGCTGGACCCGGACCGACACCTTGCCGCTCACGCGCGAGCCGAAATCGCTGTAGTCCTCGTAGCGGGCGGCCACGTCCGCCAGAACCTTCTCCGAGAGCTGGCTCTCCGCATCGGCGTAGAGGCTGAAATTGTTCCGGTGGCGGTCGGTCGCATCGCCCGGCGTGAACCCCGCGAACGATTGCGAGCCGCCGGGCGCTTCACCGCTTCCGTCCTGCGCCTGGGCGCCGCCGTTGATGTACGAAGCCAGCTCACCGGGCCGGATGACGTAGCGCTCGCGTCGGAACGCCGTGCCGAACGCCAGGTTCACCGGCTTCGGCAAGCCGAGCTCCACTGGCTTGGCGATGTTGAGTGCCGTGATCCACTCCTCGCGCTGCACCCGGCCGGCGAAGAAATTGAGCTGGTTGGGAATGTTGGGATCGTCGGCGTTGCCGAGCACGCCGTCCGGACCGGGCGCGCAGGGCAGGTCCAGGCAGGGCCCTAGCGAGGCGTTGAGCGTGTTGTTGATGTGGTAGTCGAAGTGGTTGTGGCCGAAGGTCCCGCCCAGATCGTAGTTCCATCCCGACACCATGCCGCGGAGGCCGCCGGTGATCGAGTAATCGGTGACCAGGCCCTGAATGATG
Organism: Gemmatimonadales bacterium; assembly: GCA_035688885.1. Classification (GTDB taxonomy): domain Bacteria; phylum Gemmatimonadota; class Gemmatimonadetes; order Gemmatimonadales; family GWC2-71-9; genus CAVVWJ01. The sequence goes on along the minus strand of DASSMN010000204.1, from coordinate 1,626 downwards.
GGCAGGAAGCCGAGCGGATAGAGCTGGTCCCAGCTGCGCGCGGTGCCGGCGTAGCGCCGGAACGGATTGCCCTCGCCGTCGCGGTGGCTATAGCCGCCGAAGGCGTAGAGCTCGTGGTTGCCCGAGGCGCTGACCGGCAGGCGGAAGTTGCCGAACGCCAGCGCGTCCTTCTCGAGCCCGTCGCCCCAGTGCAGGTTGGGCTGCGGGACCGGGTTGTTCTTGTGGACCACCTGCCCGATGTCGTTGACCGAGTCGGCCACGCCGGTGCCGGCCACCTCGAACGGATCGGCCCAAGCCCGGTTGGTCGGCTGACGATTGCGGTACTCGCCGAAGATGCCGAGCGACCCCTTCCCCAACGGGATGCCCCAGCCGCCGTTTACGTTGGCCGTGGTGCCGTCATCGGGGTAGTTGTCGGTGGTGTAGCGGCCGATGTCACCGTTCAGGAACGGCGAGAACGCCCCGTCCTTGAGCACCAGGTTCACCACACCCGCGATCGCGTCCGAGCCGTACTGGGCCGCCGCGCCGTCCCGCAACACCTCGATGCGGTCCAGGGCGCTGGAGGGGATCGCGTTCAGGTCCACGCCGCTCGAGCCGGCGCCCATGCCGTAGGTGAAGTTGTTGACCAGCGCCGTCTGGTGCCGCCGCCAGCCGTTGAGCAGCACCAGCGTGTGATCGGGACTCAAGCCCCGAAGCGTGAACGGCCGCACCACGTCGCCCGCGTCGGTGACGCTCTGCCGCGGGAAGTTGATCGAGGGCGACATCGCCTGGAGGATGACGCTGGTCTCGGTGCTTCCCTGCTGCGACAGCTGCTCCGAGGGAAACACATCGACCGGCACCGCGAGCTCCTCCGCCGCGGTGTGTCGCGCGCGCGAGCCCACCACCACGTCGATCGGCGCGAGCTGCACGGTGGTCTTGGCCAGCGTGAAGTCCTGCCGGGTGGTCTCACGGGCCGCGATCGTCACCGTCTCGGTTCCCGCCTGGTAGCCGATCAGCCGAACCCGGACCGTGTATTTGCCCGCGGGCACACCGCGAATCTCGTAGCCGCCGTTCGCACCCGTGGTGCCCCGCAGCCCCGCGCCTTCGATCGAGACGGAGGCGTTCGGCAGCGTCGTCCCCGCACTGTCGGATACCGTGCCCTGGAGGGTCCCGGACTGAGCGGCGAGCGGGGTCGTGAGCACCATCGTCAGCAGCAGGCGAATCAAGGACCGGACTGGGCGTTCGAGCACGAGGCCTCCGGGGTACGCGGGAGCGAGCGCCGCTGGGCGGCAAATCAGGGATGCGGATTTCGGATCTGCAGGGGGTAGAGCCCGGCCCATGGCGAGGCCGTACTCTCGTGCGACGATATTCGTTGCGATGCAGAACGTCAAGCGTTCCGACCGGATCACGCGCTTTGACAAGTTGGCCGGCGCTCTGCACATTGGCTGCACCGTTCCCCCCTGCTCGCCCCCCGATCGCCGCCGCGCGATCGTACTCGCTGGGCGGGCCTCGTTCCAGAGGAGATGGCCCATGGCATCTGACGCTCGTCAGCGCATGCCTCGTCCCGCATTCCTCGCCTGGCTCCTGATTCTCGCCGCTCCTGCCGTCGCCGCCGCCCAGACCGGCACCATCACCGGGAAGGTGACCGAC
>DASSMN010000416.1:0-8227 GCA_035688885.1 Gemmatimonadales bacterium | reverse complement strand
CTGGATGGCGACGGGTTGTCTCCGGCTGGCCGAACGGCCGTCGCCGAGCTGGTCGCCGCGGCCGACCAGGGCCTCACACCTGCCGACTACGACGCGGCGACCCTCGAAGGCCTCGCGCGCGGGCTGCCCCACCGCTCCTGGAACGCGGTAGCGCTGGCACGGTTCGATCTGCTGCTGAGCGTCGATGTCGTGCGCTACCTGGACGACCTGCGAGGCGGGCGAGTGCGGCTCGGGCCGTTCGGTCGGGGGCGGGCCGCGCCCGACCTCGACCTCGCGAGCTCGCTCGCGCGGGCGATCGCCGTCGACTCGGTGCATGAGCTGGCCACTTCGCTGCAACCCGGCTTCGCGCAGTATCGGAACCTCCGCCTTCATCTGGCGCGGTATCAGCGGCTCGCGGCCGCCGGAGCCTTCACGGCGCTGCCGCCCGGGACGGTGCATCCGGGCGACGGATTCGCTGGGCTCGGACGGCTTCGCACTCGGCTGGTGGATCTCGGGGACCTTCCGGCGAGCGTCGCGGCAGACATCGGGGACAGCACGACCCACTACACCGGCGCGATGGTCGAGGCGGTGCGCCGCTTCCAGGTCCGCCACGACCTCCAGGCCGACGGCGTGCTCGGCCCCCGCACCCTCGCCGCGCTCAACGTGTCGTACGCCGTACGGGCGCGGCAGATCGCGCTCGCCATGGAACGTCTGCGGGCGCTGCCCCGCCTGGCCGGGCAACGCTTCATCGTCGTGAACGTGCCCGCGTTCCGGCTGTTTGCCTTCGACTCGGTGGGGGGCACCGGCACACCGAGCCTGCAGATGAAGGTCGTGGCCGGCAAGGCGCTCGACACCCGGACGCCGATGCTGTTCGAGGAGCTGCGCTACATCGAGTTCCGGCCCTACTGGAACCTGCCCCGCAGCATCGTCGTGAAGGAGCTGCTCCCGCTGGTGCGGCGCAAGCCGACCTACCTGCGGTCGCACGCGATGGAGGTGGTGGACGCTCGGCAGGCGGTGCTGGGCGATGTCGTGACGCCCGCCGTGCTCGCGGGGCTCACGCGGGGCGAGTTCCGCGTGCGACAGCGGCCCGGGCCCGACAACGCGCTCGGGCTGGCCAAGTTCGTGTTTCCCAATGCCGCCAACGTCTACCTGCACGGGACGCCCGACACGGTGCTGTTTGCCAGAAGTCGGCGCGACTTCAGCCACGGGTGCATCCGGCTCGAGGATCCGGCTGGTTTGGCGGCGTGGGTGCTCCGGGACCAGCCGGCGTGGAACCGCGAAGCCATCGAAGCGGCCATGGCGGAGCCGCCGAGCACGCGCGCGCTCCTGACCCGGCCGATGCCGGTACTGGTGTTCTACACCACGGCCGTGGCGTTCCCGGACGGCACCGTCCATTTCTACCACGACGTCTACGGGCACGATCGCGAACTGCTCGACGCGCTCCGGGCGGTGGGGGAGCCGGCCTGAATGGTTGCGCCGCGCGCCGGGTGGCGGTTAGCCTCCCACGATGCTCTTCTCCGCCGCGACTCGGACCGGCCCCGCCAGGCTGGCGCTGCTCGGCCTGCTCGCGCTGGCCGTGCCGCTCCACGCGGCGCCGCCCGATCGCGCTGGCCTGCCGGCCTTGTTCCGGAGCGCCACGGCGGCCGGACTTCGGCCGGTGGTGCTCCAGCAGGCGCTCGAGGCCCGGGCCCGGGCGCTGGGCCGCGGCCTGGGCGGCCGACCCATTCTCACCGTCATCGACTACACCCTGCCGTCGCGCCAGCGCCGACTGTGGGTGCTCGATCTGGCCGGCGGCCGCGTGCTCGCGCGCGAGCTGGTGGCGCATGGCCGCGCGACGGGCGGCGACCTGGCGCGCTCGTTCTCCAATCGCCCCGGCAGCCTCGAGTCCAGTCTGGGCACCTTCCTCACCGGCTCGGTGTATCAGGGCCGGCATGGGCTCTCGCTCCGGCTCCGCGGTCTCGATCCGGGAGTGAACGACCGGGCCGAAGCGCGGGCGATCGTGATTCACGGCGCGCCGTACGTGAGCGCCGAGTCGGTGGCCCAGCTGGGCCGTCTGGGCCGAAGCCAGGGCTGCCCCGCGCTCAGCCCGGCCGCCGCACCGCGGGTGATCCAGCTCATCCGCGACGGCACGATCGTCTTCGCCTACTTCCGCGCCTGACCCCGCGGCTTCCGCCGCGGTCGCACTTCCCGTCCATCGGTTGTCCGCAATGACGCCGCCGCTCGGCCCTGTCGCGGCGACCGCCCCGCCCCCGCCCCCGCCCCCGGCCCCGCTCCCGACAGCCGAAAGCCCGGGACTGTCTCCCGAGGAGGCGGCGCGCCGCCTCGCCCAGGACGGCCCGAACGAAGTCGCCGCCGGCACCAGCCGCCCGGCGCTCCGCATCCTGCGGCGCCAGCTCGAGAGCCCGCTCGTGCTGGTGCTCATCGGAGTCGCCGGCGTGAGCCGCCTGCTCGGCGAATCGGTGGAGGCGATGGTCATCCTCCTCGTGGTGGCGCTCAACGCCCTGCTCGGCTTCGTGCAGGAGTATCGCGCCGAGCGCGCGCTGGAGGCGCTCCGGCGGTTCGTCACGCGCACCGCGCGGGTGCGGCGCGGAGGCACGACGGAAGAGGTCCCCGCCGCTCAGGTGGTGAAAGGCGACGTGGTGCTGCTCGAGGTGGGCGACCTGGTCCCGGCCGACCTCGTGCTGACCGCCGGCGAGGACCTGGCTACCGACGAGGCATCGCTCACGGGCGAGTCGGTGCCGGTGAACAAGAACCCGGGCGCCGGCGTCTATCTCGGCACCGCCGTCGTCAGCGGTTTCGGCCAGGGGGTGGTGAACGCCACGGGCCGCGCCACGCTCTTCGGCCGGAGTGCGCGGCTGCTCGAGGAAGGCTCCGCCGAGAGCGACTTCGAGCGCAGCATCCGCCGCTTCAGCAGCTTTCTCGTGCGCGTCATCATCCTGCTCACGGTCTTCGTCTTCCTGGCCAACGCGCTGCTGGGCAAGGGCTGGTTCGATTCGTTCCTGTTCGCCGTGGCCCTCGCGGTCGGGATCACCCCCGAGGTGCTGCCGGCCATCGTCGCGATCACGCTGGCCAACGGCGCGCTCCGTATGGCGCGCGACCAGGTGGTGGTGAAGCGGCTCTCGGCGGTCGAGGATCTCGGCAACGTGGACATCCTGTGCTGCGACAAGACGGGCACGCTCACGCTGGGCGAGTTCGGGCTGCACGATTTCGTGGCGCCCGATGGCCGTCGCGATCCGGCGGTGCTGCTCTCCGGCGCGCTCACGGCCGCGTCGGCCTGCGGGGTCCCCGAGTCCGGGGCCGCCAACCCCACCGACCGAGCGGTGTGGGCCAGCGAGGCGCTCGGCGCCATCCGCGATCAGCTGGCCGGCTGCCGCGTGCTCGATCGGGTGGCCTTCGATTATCGGCGCCGCCGGTCGAGCGTGCTGGCGGCCACGCCCGACGGAACCATGCTGCTGGTCAAGGGCGCGCCCGAGTCGGTGCTGCCGTTATGTGTCGCGGTGCGGGGCGGCGGCGGAGCGGGCGCCCTGAGCGAGGAAGAGCGGGAGCGCATCGCGGCCCAAGTCGCCCGCTATGAGGAGGACGGGCTCAGGGTGCTCGCCATCGCGGAGCGTGCGGCGTCGGGGCACACGGCTGCCGTCGCCGACGAGCGCGACCTCACCCTGCGCGGATTCCTCCTGTTCGCCGATCCGCCCAAGCCGGACGTCCGCGAGGCGCTCGAGCGGCTCGGCGAGCTGGGCGTGGAGCTCCGGATCATGAGCGGCGACAGTCCGGTGGTCACCCGCCGGATCTGCCGCGAAGCGGGCATCCCCGCCGATGGCGGTGTACTGGTGGGCAGCGATCTGGTCGGACTTTCACCTGACGCCCTGCGCCGGCGGGCGCTCGACTGCCGCGTCTTCGCCCGGCTCACGCCGGACCAGAAGCAGCAGCTGGTCGTCGCCCTCCGGGGCGCCGGCCATGTGGTCGGCTTCCTGGGCGACGGCGTCAACGACGCCGCCGCGCTGCAGGCGGCCGACGTCGGGGTGTCGGTGGACTCGGGCACGGATATCGCCAAGGCCGCCTCCGACGTGATCCTGCTGCAGAAGAGCCTGGGGGTGCTGGCGGGCGGCATCGTGGAAGGCCGCAAGACCTTCGCCAACATCACCAAGTACATCTTCAACGTGATCAGCGGGAACTTCGGGAACATGTCGACCGTCGCGGTGTCGTCGTTGTTCCTGGCCTATATCCCGCTGCTGCCGTCGCAGATCCTGCTCAACAATTTCCTGTGCGACCTCCCGATGGTCACGGTGGCGACCGACCGGGTGGACGACGAGCTCCTGCGCCGCCCGCGCCGGTGGAACATTCCGGCCATTGCGCGCTTCATGGTGGCGTTCGGGCTGCTCAGCGCGGTGTTCGACCTGCTGCTGATCGGGGTGATGCTGCGGTGGGGGACCGCGGTGCCGCCGTTCCGTTCGGCATGGTTCGTCGAGTCGGCCTGGTCGGAGCTGCTGGTGATCTTTTCGCTTCGGACCCGGCATCCAATCTGGCGCAGCCGACCCAGCGCGTGGCTCGCGTGGACGGCCGCGGCCACGGGCGCGGTCGCGCTCGCCCTTCCGTACACCGGCGTAGGTCACCGCTGGTTCGAGTTCGTGCCGGTGTCCGGCCGACTGGTGGGCCTGATCGGCCTGGTGCTGGGGCTCTACCTGATCTCGGCCGAGGTGGCCAAGCGAACGTTCTTCCGGCGGATGGACGCTTAGGGCCGGCGTCCCCAGGCGCACTGCCACGGCGGCGGCTCACGCACGCGCGAATTCCCTGGACGCCGATGAGCGTTCCGTCGACGCGAGCCGGTCCGCCACACCGGGCAGCGAATCCGGGTTGAGCGAGATCGAGTCGATCCCGATCTCGGCCAGGAACGCCGCGAAGTCCGGATAGTCGCTCGGCGCCTGCCCGCAGATCCCCACCTTGCGTCCCTTCCGGTGCGCGGCCTCGACCACCATCTGGATCAGCCGCTTGACGCCGGGATCCCGCTCGTCGAACAGGTGGGCGAGCAGCTCGGAGTCTCGGTCGACGCCCAATGCGAGCTGGGTCAGGTCATTGGAGCCGATCGAGAAGCCGTCGAACAGCTCGGCGAACTCCTCCGCCAGCACGACGTTGTTGGGGATCTCGCACATCACGTACACCTCGAGCTCCCGCTCGCCCCGGCGGAGGCCGTGGCGCTCGAGCTCGGCCAGCACGCGGCGGCCTTCCTCGAGCGTCCGGCAGAACGGTATCATCACCTTCACGTTGGTGAGTCCCATGACCTCGCGCACCCGCCGGATGGCCGCGCACTCCAGGCCGAACCCCTCCCGGTAGCGCTCGTCGTAGTACCGTGACGCGCCGCGGAAGCCGATCATCGGGTTGGATTCGCTGGGCTCGAACCCGGCTCCGCCCAGGAGGCCGGCGTACTCGTTGGTCTTGAAGTCGGAGAACCGGACGATCACCGGGCGCGGATAGAAGGCGGCGGCGATCTGCGCGATCCCGGACGCCAGCCGCTCCACGAAGAACTCGGGCCCCGAGCCGGCGCCGGCGATGCGCTGCCGGATCGCGAGCGCGGTCTCCGCATCGCCGACGCGCTCGGGATGAACCAGCGCCATCGGATGGATGCCGATCCAGCTCGAGATCACGAACTCGATGCGCACCAGGCCCACGCCCGCGCTGGGAAGCTGGGCCAGCTGAAACGCCCGGTCGGGATTCGCCAGGTTGAGCATGAGCGGCACCTTCGGCGCGGGCAGCGTGGTCGGGTCGATCTCGGTGCGCTCGAACGGAACCCGTCCGTCGTACACCTTGCCGTCCTCGCCTTCGGCGCACGACACGGTCACCTCCCGGCCATTGCCGAGCACGTGCGTCGCCGAGACCGTGCCCACGACGCACGGGATGCCGAGCTCGCGCGAGACGATCGCGGCGTGACAGGTGCGGCCGCCCTCGTCGGTGACCACGGCCGCCGCCCGCCGGAGCACCGGCTCCCAATCGGGGTCGGTCATGGGGGCCACCAGCACTTCGCCGTCCCGGAACGAGGGGAGCTCTCGCGGGTCCACCACCACCCGGACCGGACCGGACGCCACACCACCCCCGACGCTTCGGCCGGTGACCAGCACGGTACCCTCGCGCCGCCGGCGCCAGAGCTCGAGCGCGGGCCGGGCGCGGCGCGAGTGCACCGTCTCGGGACGCGCCTGCAGGATGAACAGCTCGCCGGTCCTGCCGTCGCGCGCCCATTCGATGTCCATCGGCGTGGGGCGACCGGCCCGACGGGAGTAGTGGTCTTCGATCGTCACCGCCCACCGCGCCAGCGCGAGCACCTCCTCGTCCTCGAGCACGGGGCGGCGGCGGTCGGCGGCCGGAACCCGCACTTCGCGCACCGTCTTGCCCCCGCCGTCGGCGTACACCAGCTTCACCATCTTTTCCGCGACCTCGCGCCGAAGCAGCGGCCGGTAGCCTTCGCGCAGCGTGGGCTTGTGCACCCAGAACTCGTCCGGACGGACGCGCCCCTGCACCACCGTCTCGCCGAGGCCCCAGGCCCCGGTCACGAGGACCACGTCGCGAAAACCGCTTTCGGTGTCGAGGGTAAAGATGACGCCGGCCGAGCCGAGATCGCTCCGGACCATCTGCTGGACGCCGACCGACAGGGCGACGTCTTCGTGGCGGAACCCGTTCTGCGCCCGATAGACGATCGCCCGGTCGGTGAAGAGCGAAGCGAGGCAGCTGCGCACCGCACGGTCGAGCGCGTCCGGCCCGCGCACGTTGAGGTAGGTCTCATGCTGCCCGGCGAACGAGGCGCCGGGCAGATCTTCGGCGGTGGCGCTGGAGCGCACGGCCACGTCGATGGCCTCGCCGCCGCGGGCGGCCGAGAGCCCGCGGTATGCCAAGTCCAGCTGCTCGGCAACCGGCCGGGGCAGCGGGGCCGCGGCGACCCGCTCGCGTATGCTCCGCGCGACGGTGGCCAGCGCGGCCACGTCGGTGAGGTCGACGCGGCCGAGCTCGTCGTAGATGGTCCGGTCGAGACCGGCCTCGGCGAGATGGAGCCGGAAGGCCGACGCGGTCAGGGCGAACCCGCCCGGTACCCGCACGCCTTCCGAGGTGAGCGTGGTGATGAGCTCGCCCAATGAGGCGTTCTTCCCCCCCACGCTGGAGAGATCGGCCAGGCCGATCCGGTCGAACGGCAGGACATATTCGGGTGTGCCGGTCCGCCGCGGCGCGGTGGTTGGCGGAGGTGCGATGCTGCTCGACGGACTGGCCACGGCGTGCTCCGGAAAGAGGCGTGTTCCCAAGATGGAGGTGGGGAATGAAGCGATCATGAAGCGATGGCGAAGGAAATGAGGGCCGCCGCGATGGCCCGATCGGCGCTCCTCTGCTGCGGGCTGCTCGCCGCGCCGGCGTATGTCGGAGCGGATCTTCTCGCGGCAGCCCGGTACAGTGCGTACCACCGGTTCGGGTCGCAGGCCATCAGCGAGCTGTCCGCGGTCGGGGCACCGAGCAAGCCGCTGGTGGACCCGTTTCTCACGGCGTTTGCGCTCCTGCTGGGCGCGTTCGGGGTCGGCGTCCGGCTGGCCGCCGGACAGAGCCGGCGGTTGCGCCTCACGGGTGGCCTGCTCGTGACCATTGGCACCCTCTGCCTGCTGTGGCCGCCGATGTACCTGCGAGGCACCGGTGGGTTCTCGCGGGACCTGCCCCACATGGGCTTCGGCGCGGCGATCTTCGGCCTGGTGACCGGAGTGGTCGTCCTGGGATCGGCGCTTGGAGGGCGGCGCTTTCAGGTCTATTCCCGCGGTACGCTGGCGGTGATCGTCGTGGCCGGTGCTGTGGGCGCCTTCGAAGCCATTCGGCTCGAGCTCGGACAGGCGACCCCCTGGATCGGCATCAGCGAGCGGATCGGCGTTGGCGCCGCCTTGCTCTGGGTAGCGGCATTGGCACTCAGGCTGTTGCCATCATCCCGGAGGCGGGCGCTCGGCTGATATGTAAAGTTTCCCCGCGCCTTCATGACTTCTTCATGCGCGGCCGGGTAGCGTGGACTCGAGTCAGGCGAGTATCGACGTCCTCTACCCGGGCAGGTCCCCATGCCGCACACATCCTCCTTCCGAACCATCCTCGTTCCACTGGACGGATCTCCGGTGGCCGAGCAGGCGCTGCCGCTGGCCCGCCGGATCGCCGAGCGTGCCGGCAGCAAGCTGCGCCTGGCGCTGGTGCACCAGATCCCGACCGCCCCGCTCGATCCGGCGGCCGCGAGACTGTTCACCTC
>DASSMN010000246.1:0-2607 GCA_035688885.1 Gemmatimonadales bacterium | reverse complement strand
GCGGACGTGCAGGTCCTGGCCGGTCGTCTTGTCGACGTAGGCGACGCCGTCGGCGAGGCCGCGCGCATCGGTCGTCACCTCGCGCGCCATCGCGTTGGGGATGATGGTGAGCTTGCCCGTCGCGAGCGCCGGTTTGAGCAGCACCGCCGGGGAGGAGAAGTTCGCGTTGGTGGCGCACCCGCGGTTGCACTGCCCGCAATAGTGGCAGGCGGGCCGGTCGCCCAACGGCTTGGTGATGATGGACAGGCGCGAGGGGATGCAGGTGATGCGCAGCCGGTCGGCGGCCTGCTTCACCAGCAGCTCGTAGCAGCGGGGCCGCGGCGGCGACTGGACGATGCCGTCGGGCTCGTTGGGGAGGTTTTCGCGCGACCCGAACAACCCGATCAGGCGGTCCACCCGGTCGTAATACGGTTTGAGGTCGTCGTAGCCGATGGGCCAATCGTCGCCCAGGCCGTCGATCGACTTGCGCCGGAAGTCGGAGGGACCGAAGCGCAGGGAGATGCGGCCCCAGTGGTTCGTCCGTCCACCGAGCATCCGGCTGCGGAACCAGTCGAACTTGGTCCCCGGCGCGCGAGTGTAGGGCTCACCCTCGATCTCGAATCCGCCGAGCGCCGCGTCGAACTCGCCGAACTGGCGCTCCTTGGTGGACGCGCCGCGCCGGGGCGAGCGGTAGGCCCACTGGAGCATCGCCGAGTTCTCGGTCGAGAACCACAACGGGCCGGCTTCGAGCAGCACGACGTTGGCGCCGGCCTGCGTGAGCGTGTGGGCGGCCATACCGCCGCCCGCGCCGGAGCCGACGATGCAGACGTCGTAGGGAGACTGGCGGGAGAGAAAAGGCATGGGATCTCGATCGTGTTATCGGTTGTCAGTACTCGGTTGTCGGTGGTGACGCCTCTAACGGCGTCCTAATGATGTGCCGCGAAACGCAGATCGGCTACGCCCCATGACCGATGACCGAAAACCGACGACCGCCTCTCACTCGTCCAGGGCCAGCCGGATCTTCTCCGCCAACTCCGAGAGCGCGAACGGCTTCTGCAGGTAGCTGCGCCCGTCCAGCGAGAACCCCAGGGCGGGATCCTGCGCCTCCGGGTAGCCCGACATGAACACGACCCGGGTCTCGGGACGGCGGGCCGTGAGGCGATCCGCGAGCTGCGGGCCCGAGAGCCCGGGCATCACCACGTCGGTGAGAAGCAGGTCGATGCGGCCGGGGTGCTTCTCCACCAGCGCGAGCGCCTCCTCGGCATTGCGTGTCACCAGGACTTCGTAGCCCAGGCGCGGGAGCCCCTTCGAGACGACGGTGCGGACCTGGTCGTCGTCTTCCACCACGAGGATCACCTCGCCGCCGCTGCGGGGCGGGCCCTGGACCTCCCCCGTCACGTCGCGCGCCGGCACCTTCGGCGCGGGGGGCAGGGTGATGGTGAAGGTGGTGCCCCGGTTGATCTCGCTGTCCACGTCGATCTGGCCGCCGCTCTGCTTGACGATCCCGTACACGGTGGACAGCCCGAGACCGCTGCCCTCGCCCTGCGGCTTCGTGGTGAAGAAGGGATCGAAGATGAGCGGGACGACCTTCGGATCGATGCCCGTGCCGGTGTCGGAGACGACGAGCTGGGCGTGCTGGCCGGCGCCGTTTCCCTCCGCGGACGGGCGTGTGCCGGCCGCGGTCCGGATGCCGAGGGTGCCGCCGTTGGGCATCGCGTCCCGCGCGTTCAGCGCCAGGTTCATCACCACCTGGATCATGTGCCCGGGATCGACCAGGACGTCGGGGAGATTGGGATCGAGCGCCAGTCGCAGCTCGATGTTCTCCGGCATCAGCCGCCGCAGCATCCCGCTCGCCTCGCCGAGCAGGAGATTCAGGTTGACCGGGACGGGCTGCAGCATCTGTCGCCGGCTGTAGGCGAGGATCTGCTGCGTCAGCTCGGCCGCGCGGAACACGGCGCGGCGGATCTGCGCGACGTCGTCGCGCGAGGTGGGGGAGATCGACGGGTCCTGCAGCACCAGCTCGGTGTAGCCCGAGATCGCCATCATCAGGTTGTTGAAGTCATGGGCGATGCCGCCCGCGAGCCGGCCGAGCGCTTCCATCTTCTGGGCGTGCAGCAGCTGCTCCTGGCTCTGGCGCAGGGCTTCTTCCATCGCCCGCCGCTCGGTGAGGTCGCGGAGGTTCAGCACGATGCCGTTCACCGCCGAGTCGGCGAGCAGGTTCGTGGCCACCACCTCGAGGAAGCGCGGTGTGCCGTCGCCCAGCTGCAGCTCCTGCACACGCGGGCGCCCCGGCTCGCGCTGACTCGCCTCCAGCAGGACCAGCATGGCGGGACGGAGGTCCGGCGGCAGGGCGGACAACACGGAGTCGCCCAACCCCCCGCTCGGCAGGCCGAGGACGCGGTCCGCGTTGGGCGAGGCGTAATCGATCGCACCGGTGGGATCGACGACCAGCACGGCGTCCTCGCCATTCAGAATCAGGGCGCGCCAGCGAGCTTCGCTCGCCGCCAGGGTGCGCCGCTCCGTGTCGAGCGCCTGGGTCTCGGCACGCTGCCGGGCGCCGCGCCCCAGGAGGACCCAGATCAGACTCATGGCGATCAGCACGCCCACCAGGGACGAGATGTTCGCCAG
>DASSMN010000159.1:0-6342 GCA_035688885.1 Gemmatimonadales bacterium | reverse complement strand
AACCCGGTCACCTCCACCGACCCCGAGCCGGTGTCCACGCTGAGCTCGCCCTGGGCCTGCGCGATGCGCACGTCGCCGGCGCCGACGTCCACCATGAGTCTGCCCCGGGTGCCCGACGTGGTGACCGGCGCGCTGTGCGCGTCGACCCGAAGCGCTCCGTCCACGTTGCTCACCGTCACCGACCCGACGGCCAGGTATACCGACACCTCGGCGCCCTGGGGCACTCCGACCACGAGGTCGGCCCGGGCGTCCAATCCGTCGGTGTCGTCACCGATGGTCACCCGCCGCCCGTCTTCATTCCAGTCATGGTGTTCCTTCCGCCCATGGGCCCGCCAGTCCTGGTCGCCGAAGGTCCCGTCGTCCCGAACCCGCAACTGGGTATTGCCGTGACTCCGGAGATTCCCCGACCGGATCCGATCGGCGGGGTAGATGACGCGCAGCGTCGCGCGCCCGTCGATCTCCCCCTGCGCGATCCGCAGCTTGGCCGGCTCGCCGCCGGCACGGGTGACCTGCACGGTAACCGTGCCGCTGGCGGGCTCGACCCGAACGTTCCCCACCACATTGTAGATGGCGGCCGGACCAGCGTCGAGGCTATATCGCTCGGCCTGCTGCCCGGACACGGCGGCGGGTATGGAGAGGAGGAACGACAGGGTCACCGTGAGCCACTTCATCGGGGCGCTCCGTTTGGAGGGACCCCCGTTGGACGGCGATCGCGGACAGAAGGTTGCAACTGGTGGGTGGTACGGGCTGATGGGCGGCGGGCTCACCTGGGAGCCGAGTCAACGAACGTGGGCCGAAGCGCCACCGCGTTCGCTTGTGGCGCCCCGGCCCTTCCTCTTTGACTTGGCTCCCGGGCGGCGGCAAACCTGGCCGACCGAACCCGATTTCCTAGAGCCGCCCTTCCATCCGAGCCGCGTAGTCGGGCCGCACGATGAGCTCACCCCCCTGGATGATCTCCCGATCCCACGGCAGGATGATGAAACTCTCGGTCTCGAAGGCGTGAAAGTCCGGCGTGTACTCCCCGGTCTTGAACGACACCGCCGTCCGGACCTCGGCCGGCTTGAGCGCGCGCACCTCGTTGAGCGCGAGCCGCATGGTGCTGCCGGTATCGCAGGTCTCGTCCACCACCAGGATGCGGCGGCCGCGGATGGTGGCGGGCGGCCCCGACACCAGCACCGGTTCCGCGCCGTCATCCCGCCGTGTGACCGTCATCGAGCTGAACTCACACTGCATGATGGAGGCGACCACGACGCCCGGGATGACCCCGGCCTTGGCCACGCCGAGCACGATCTCCGGCTCGTAGTCGCGCGCGACCCGGAGCGCCAGCGCGCGGCAGATCTCGCCGAAGAACGCCCAATCGACTTCCAGAACTCCCCGTGGTCCGCTGGGGGCGGAACGACGCATGCCATCCTCCTCGAGTTGTTCCCAACCTACGCCTGTCGCGCCGGGTCAGCAACCACGCCGTCGCGCGTTGCGGCACTTTCTGACGAGCGATATCTTTGCGGAAGGCCAAGACATTGTCCGCATTCGACTTTGCTCGGAGATCCCCGCTCGCCCATGAGCTTCTGGAACCGCCTGTTCGGCAAGGAGAATCGGGAGTCGCTGCGCCCGCAACGGCTCGACTATCTCAACGAGGGGCTGGCCCTCGAGCGACAGGGAGACTACGAGGCGGCGCTCACCTCGTACCGGCTGGCGTTCCGGGACAACCCCACCGACTCGCGGATCCTGCTCAACATGGCCATCGCCTTCACCAAGACGGGCCAACCGGAAGAGGCCATCCGCCACTACAAGCGGGCACTGGAGCTGGACGAGAATCTGGTGGGGGCACACTACGGCGTCGCGTTCCTGCTGCTCAAGCGGGGCGATGCCTCGCAGGCTGCCGAGCACCTGCGAGCGTTTCTCGCCCGCCCACCCAAGGGTCCCGACGCCGAGCGGTGGATCCGGCACGCGGAGACCGCGCTGCGCGACATCGCGGGCAGCCCGGCTCCGGAGACGCTGTGAGGCGAGCGCTCGCCTGGCTCCTTCCGCTCCTGGCGGCAGGCTGCAGCGGACTCGACGAAGGTCAAGCGGGCGTGGTGGGCATCGAGGTGCAGGTGCCCGGGCCCGACAGCCTCGAGGTGGGCGAGTCCATTCAGCTCGGCGCCCGGGCGCTCGACAAGAACGGCGACAGCGTCGCCACGCCGGTCACCTGGACCTCGGTGGACCCCACCGCCTCGATCGACGCCGCCACCGGCGTCCTCACCGGCCTGAGCGTCGGATCGGCGCGAGTGCAGGCCGCCGTCGGCGCGCTCGGCTCCGCGCTCATCACCTTCGCGATCGTGCCCCGGGCCGACACCCTGCAGATCGTCGGCGACTCCATCGTCACCGCCTCGGTGACCACGTCGCCGCTGCCAAGCTTCAACACGGTCCTGTTCAGCTTCAGTCCGTTGGGTCCGGTCCCGTCGCAGGGCGTGATCTACGCGATCACCTCGCCCGACCCGCTGGCCGGACCGCCGCCGGTCACCCTGAGCACCAACGGGCAGGTCGCCGACACCGTGCCCACCACCAGCGAGGGCACCGCCCTCACGGCACTCGCGCTGGTGCCCGGCGCGGCCCCACCCGAGAGCGTGGTCGTCACGATCAGTGCCACGCGGATCCGGGGAGCCGTGGTCCCGGGGTCGGGGCAGCACTTCATCCTCCGCTTGACGCCCTAGGAGCGCCGCACGCCCGCCACGCTGACCCAGTTGTACTTCGGCACCGTCGAACGGCTGGCCGATCGGCCGGTTGCCATGCGCGTCCGGCGCGACGGCCGGTGGCGGGAGCTGTCGTACCGGGGTCTCGCCGAGCAGGTGCAGGCGGCGAGCGTGGGGCTGCGGGAGCTCGGGCTCCGGGACGGCGATCGGGTGGCGATCCTGTCGGAGAACCGCCCCGAGTGGGCTATCGCCGACTACGCCTGCCTGGCCGCCCGATGTACCGACGTACCGATCTACCCCACGCTCCCGGCACGTCAGGCCGAATACATCCTGCGCGACGCCGGCGCGACGGCGCTCCTGGTCTCGTCCACCGCGCAGCTCGACAAAATCCTCCCCCTCCGCGATCGGCTGCCCGCACTCCGCCATGTGGTCGCGTTCGACCCCGGCGAGCTGCCGCCGGGCGTGCTCGGCTTCGACCAGCTGCTCGAGTGCGGCCGTGGCGCGCTGGCCCGCCATCCGGAGTGGCGCGCTCACGCGCTCGGGGCCGGACCGGACGACCTCGCGACCCTGATCTACACCTCCGGCACCACCGGTGACCCCAAGGGCGTGATGCTCACCCACGGGAATATCGCCTCCAACGTCACCACCTGCGTGGACATGTTCGACTTCCGCGTCGGCGACGAATGCCTCTCGTTCCTGCCGCTGTCCCACATCTTCGAGCGGATGTTCGGCCACTACTCGATGTTCCATGCCGGCGTGATCATCAACTACGCCGGTGGTATCGACACCGTGCCGGCCGACATGCAGGAGCTCCGCCCGACCATGATGGCGTCGGTCCCGCGGCTGTACGAGAAGATCTTCGCCCGCGTGCTCGACAACGTGCGGGCGAGCTCGCCGGTCCGGCGGCGGATCTTCGCCTGGGCCCGCATGGTGGGGGAGGCGTGGGTGGATCGGAGCCTGAGCGGCGCGCCGATCCCGGCGGCGTTGGCGCTCCAGCGCCGCCTGGCCGACCGCCTGGTGTTCGCCAAGCTGCGGGCCCGCACCGGCGGCCGGATCCGGTTCTTCATCTCGGGCGGCGCGCCGCTCGCGCCGGAGATCGCGAAATTCTTCTTTGCCGCCGGCATGCCGATCCTGGAAGGCTACGGGCTGACCGAGACCTCACCGGTCATGGCGGTCAACATCTTCGGGCAGACCAAGCTCGGCACCGTGGGCCGGCCGATCCCGGGCGTGGAGGTGCGGATCGCGCCCGATGGCGAGATCGTCACCCGCGGGCCCAACGTGATGCACGGCTACTATGGGAAGCCCGAGGCCACCGCGGAGGCCGTGGACCCCGACGGCTGGTTCCACACCGGCGACATCGGCGTGCTCGACGCGGAGGGTTACCTCAAGATCACCGATCGCAAGAAGGACCTCATCGTGACCGCCGGCGGCAAGAACATCGCGCCGCAGCCCATCGAGAACCTGGCCAAGAGCAGCAAGTACGTCTCCAACGCCGTCATGCTGGGCGACCGGCGCCCCTTCCCCATCATGCTCATCGTGCCCCAGGCGGACCCGCTCAAGGCCTGGTGCACCCGCCACGGCGTCCCGGGGGACGAGCTCGATCGCCTGCTGAGCGTGGCCCAGGTACAGCTCAAGCTCGAGCGCGAGGTGCGCCGCACCCTCCGCGACCTGGCCCAGTTCGAGATGCCGAAGAAGTTCCTGTTCCTGGCCCGCGATTTCAGCGTGGAGGGCGGCGAGCTGACTCCGACGCTCAAGGTGCGGCGCCGGGTGGTGGAGGAGCGGCATCGGGCGGCGATCGAAGGGCTCTACGAGGAGAAGCCGGACGGACGCTAGGCGGCGCCCGTCCCGGTGAGGCCCCGCACATTGACCTGCGTGGAGCCTGATCAGCGCCTCGGCGTCCCCACCCAGACTCCATCCGCGCTCGCCATGAGATCGACGGTGCCGTCCGCGGGGTCCGGGCCCTCACCCACCAGACGAAGCCCGGGCAGCGCCACCCGCGCCGCCTCACGCACCCAGGGGACCTCGCCGCCGTAGGGCGCGCCGAGCACGACGCCGCGCATCGAGTGCGCCTTGAGCGGGAGCCGCCCGGACCTGAGCACGCTCACTCCCGGTTGATCGGCCACCGCCGCCGGCGGATTCACCGCCACCAGTCCGACGCCGGGAATCAGGTCCGCGATCTCGCGCCACCCCGCCGCCAGAGCGCCCACCAGCACCAGGTACCCGCCGGGCCCGTTGAGACCGGCGAGCGGGGCGAGCGTATCGGGCGCCAGGCGGCCCGGGCTCGGGGCGACGTGCGGCGCGTCGCCGGTGTCGAAGACGCCGTCCCTGATGGTGAAGCGACGGTCGCACACGGGGCAGCCGAGCGTGCCGCTTCGAACGGACCGCCCGTCGATCAGGTCGGGGAGCAGCACCAGGAAGGCCTCGTCGTGCTCCACCGGACAGCGCAGATGGTCGGTGAGCTCGATGAACATCAGGGCTTGAACACCACCCAGGTGAGCTTGCCCGCCTCGACCGTCACGTGGCGGTAGACCTTCTTCCCGCCGATCTGCGTGCCGAGCACGTACTCGCCCACCGGCACGTCGCTCACCGCGAAGTGCTCGTGGTAGAGCGGGTGTCCGTGCGCCTTATCGCCGTAGGTCTCGGCGTATGAGAACGGGGTCTCGATGGGATCCCGCTTCACGATGCCGTAGATCCTGGCTTGCGGCACCGCGGCGCCGCTGGCGTCGAACACCTGTCCGGCGACGATGCCGGTGTTGGGCAACGGCTCGATCCAGAGCTCGGGGTTCACCGTATACGGCGGGAAGCGCTGCATCGAGTCCACGATCGCGCCGATCGAATCGGTGGGGGACGCGGCCAGCTCCAGGTGCAGGTGATCGTTGGTGGCTCGGCCGGTGTTGCCCACCCGCGCGATCACCTGCCCGGTCTTCACCCGGTCACCCACTTTGACCGCCAGCGAGCTGTTGTGATAGTAGATCGAGTAGAGCCGAAGAGTCTTGCCCTCCGCCTTGACCGTCGTGTCGTGCCGGATCGCGATGGTATTGGCGCCTTCCTCAGCCCGCCCCGCGTAGACCACGCGTCCCCCCAGCGCGGCCATGACCGGCGTGCCGTCGGGATTGTTGAACTCGACACCCTGATGCTGCTGGAAGAAGCCGCCCATCGTGGAGCCGTACCGGTAGGTCTGGTCGATGTAGGCGTTGTCGGTCCGGGCAATCGGCCGCTTGAGCCAGATGGTGAGGGGGTCCCGGGGCGCGCCGGCGTCGGGCGCCGAGTGGCGGATGCAGGGCAGCGTGTCGGTGGCGGGCCGAAGCCCGCACGGCGTGCCGCGGTACAGCACCCGGCCGATCAGCACCGCGTTGGCCGGCGGGAACGCGGCCGCGGCCAACGGCTGCGCCTGCCAGCCCGCCGGCGTGTGCACCAGCCGCTGGTTGCCCCGCAGCGTGGTGACGTTCCATCCTCGGCGGTCGGGCGCCAGGCGACGGACGTATTCGTTGGTGAGCAGCGGCAGGGCGGTGTCGGCCGGGCCCTTGGCCGGCGGCCCCACGGCGTCGCCGATGGCGGTCCAGTGGGCGCCGTCGTCGGTGGTGATCTGGAGGCCATCCGCCGTCGCCACCATCGTGGTGTCGCCCCGGATGGCGATGCCGGAGGGGATGACGTACTGCCACTCCGGCCC
>DASSMN010000372.1:0-4727 GCA_035688885.1 Gemmatimonadales bacterium | reverse complement strand
GAGCTGGTGTGCTGGTCCTTCCGTCTTTCCGTCCTTCCGTCCTTCCGCCCCGCTCTACCACATCCTGACGCGGTCCTCCGGCCTCAGATAAAGCGCCTGACCGGGCTTCACGCCGAAGGCCGCATACCACGGCTCCAGGTTGCGCACCGTGAGCGCGCGGTAGCGGCCCGGGGCGTGACCGTCGGTGAGGATCTGGTTCCGGAGCGCGGGCTCGCGCGCCTTCTCCCGCCAACTCTGCGCGTAGCTGATGAAGAACTGCTGGTCGCCGCTGAAGCCGCCGACCACCGGCGGCGTGCGGCCATCGAGCGAGCGATGGTAGGCCTCGTACGTGGCGGTCAGGCCGGCCAGGTCGGCGATGTTTTCGCCCAAGGTCTGCTTGCCGTTGAGCGCGAGGTCGGGGAAGGGCCGGTAGCGGTCGTACTGCGCGGCGAGCTGCGCGCTCGAAGACTTGAAGTGCTCGAAGTCGGCGGGGGTCCACCAGTTCCTGAGCCGGCCCCGGGAATCGAACAGGGCGCCCGAGTTGTCGAAGCTGTGGCTCACCTCGTGACCGATGGTGGCCCCCATGGCGCCGTAGTCCAGCGCGGCCGGACGGCTGGGATCGAAGTACGGCGGCTGCAGGATGGCCGCCGGGAAGTTCATCGCGTTCATGGCCGGCAGGTTCACCGCGTTCACCGTCTGCGGCGTCATCACCCACTCGCCCCGGTCCACCGGCTGGTCGAGCTTGGCCAGCGACTGGTGGAGCTGCCACAGCTCGGCGCGATTGGCGTTGCCGAACGCGTCGCCCGGCTTGACCTCGAGCGCCGAGTAGTCGAGCCAGCGGTCGGGATAGCCCACTCCCACCTTGAGCGCCGCGAGCTTGGCCTTGGCCTCCGCCTTGGTGGCCGGCGCCATCCACTCCAGCCGATCGATGCGATCGCGGAACGCCGCGATGATGTTGGCCACCATCGCCTCGGCGCGCGCCTTCTCGGCGGCGGGGAAGTAGCGCTCGACGTAGATCCTGCCCACCGCGTAGCCCAGCGCGTCGTTGGTGGCCGTGATGGCGCGCTTCCACCGATCGCGCTGCTGCTTGGCGCCGTACATCGTGCTGCCGAAGAACCCGAAGCTCTGGTTCCCGAAGGCCGCGGGCAGCACCGCCGAATGGTTCTGGATGGCGTGATAGACGAGCCACGCCTTCCAGCTGTCGAGCGGCTGGCTCGCCACCAGCGCGGAAAGGCCGGTTACCGCGCTCGGCTGCCATACGACGAACCGTGGCGCCGCGCCGAGACCGGCCGCGCCGAGGAAGCCGTCCCAGTCGAGGCCCGGGGCCTTGGCGGCGAGGTCGGCGCGGGTCCAGTGATTGTTGCCCTTCTCGACATCCTCGTTGGCCTCGCGGCTCAGGTGCACCCGCGCCATGCGGGTCTCCAGCGCCACGATCGCCGCGGCCTTCGCGGCGGGGTCGGCCACGCCGGCGAGCTTGAGCATGGCCGCCACGTGCGGCTGATAGGCCTTCCGCACCGCGCTGATCGCCGATGACGAGTCGAGGTAGTAGCTCCGGTCGGGCATCTCGAGCCCGCCCTGAAGCAGGAACGGCGAGTAGTGCGACGGGTCGTCCAGGTCCTGCGCCACCCACAGGCCCAGCAAGTTCGGGGTGTACAGGTTGGTGGCGTTGAAGATGTCCACGTCGGCGCGAAGCGTGGTGCCGAGATAGCGGGACAGCGCCTTCCGATCGGCGATGGCGGCGATCGAGTCGAGCGCCGGCTTGAGCGGCGTGAGCCCCGCACGTTCGATAGCCACCGTGTCCAGGAAGCCCGCGTAGTAGTCGCGGATCTTCTGGCGGTCGGAGCCGGCGGCCGCGTTGGACTTGGCGATCTCCTGGATCAGATCGGCGGTCCGCTTGTCGGTCAGCTCGCTCAGCACCGCGTCCGAGCCCCAGTAGCTGCGGTCGGAGGGGATGTCGGTGTGCTTGAGCCAGTTGCCGTTGGCGTACTCGTAGAAGCTGTCGCCGGGTTGGACCCTGCGATCCATTCCGGCCAGGTCGAGGCCGCCGGTCGGCCGGAACTGCTTGGCCTGGGCGGAGAGCGAGCCGGCAAGCGTGAAGAGCAGGACGGCGAGCGAGCGGAGACGACGCATGTGGGTCCCGATGCTGGGGTGAATCCAACCGGATGGCCCGAGTCCTGACCCGGGGCGGCCGGGTGACGCTAACTGGTGGCCCTGCACGAGATCCCTGATCGAACGGGCGCCGGCGCCGGCCCTCGAACGGCGGGCAATCTAGCTACGGAGCCGGGCAGCCGCAGTGACCGGCGTTGGGTCTCGAGACGCCGCCCCTCACTCCCGTCCCGGCGACTCCGACCGGTCGCCCCCGGCCATCAGGTGCAGCGCCAGCGCCTTCCGGGTATGCAGTCCGAGCCGGCCGAGCACGCGCTCGAGATAGTGCCGCACCGTGTGCGCGCTGAGCCGCAGCCGCTCGGCGATAGCCGCGTTCGACAATCCCTTGGCGGCCAGCAGCGCGATCTGCGGCTCGCGGCCGCGAAGGCCGAACGTGGCCCGCAGCTCCTGCGTGGTCGGCAGGCTGGGACGGACCCGGTCCACCAGCACCAGCACGGCGGGCTCGCTCAACACCGTCCCCGCGACCATGCGACTGGCGGTCAGGCGGTAGAACCCCCCGCGCAGCTCCTCTTCCCTCGCTTCGTCGCGCGGGCTCTCGGCCCACACGGCGGCGCGGCGGGCCTGGTGCGCGATCAGCTCGCGCAGCCGCTCGCGGGCCGGCTCCTCGTCGAGCAGCTCGACCATGCGCGCGTTGCGCGCCACCTCGACGAGGCCGCCGTCGCCGAAGATAGCCATGCCCGTCTCCACATCGTCGAACGCCTGTCCCAACGTGCCGCGCCAGCGCTCCAGCCGGTGCAGCGCCTCGAGCCCGGCCAGCAGCGCGCACCGCATCGAGACCACCCGCATGAAGGCCTCGGATCCGGCGCCACCGGCCGGCAGGATTCGGCCCCGGTGTTCACCATCCGCCAGCGCGCGCGCCAGCCAGCCGGGCTCCTCATCGGGTAGGCGGAGCAGGCCCTCGAGCTCGGTGACGGGGTCGGCAGCGGGATCCGGGCCCGCCGCGCCGCAGGCGGCACGCACCCGACGCAGGCTCTCGGCCAGCCACGCGTCACGGTCCCCCCAATCGAGAGGGGCCATGAGCACTTCCACGGCTCGTACCAGCGGTGCCAGGTCCACGCGTGTCCCGGTTAGCTCCGACCTCACTACGCTGTCCGGCGCCCGTGAAGTTTCCGTGAGCGCCCCAGATCGTGGGACGAACGTCCCCTGCGGCGGACCGGCCCACGGCCCAGACTGCACCCCTGTCCCTCGGCACCACGCCTTGCCAGCCGACCCGACCGGGTCAGGGAGCTCCGATGACGCCGTCCCTCACCAGCCGCTTGACGCTGACCGGCGCGCTGCTCGCCACCTTGGCGCTGCCCGCCGCCCTGTCGGCGCAGTACCAGCTACCAACCCTCACCAGCGCGGCCCGGGCCGACAGCCTGCACGAGGCTGCTGCCGCGCTCGTGACGGGGCATCGCTGGGGCGACGCCGCGCGGCTGCACCGCCGCTCGGCGGAGCTCCGCGATGCCGACGATCCGCTCGGCTTCCGCTGCCTCAAGGAAGCGGCCGAGCTGGAGTACGCCAGCGGCGATCGGACCACCGC
This sequence comes from Gemmatimonadales bacterium, assembly GCA_035688885.1. Taxonomy (GTDB): domain Bacteria; phylum Gemmatimonadota; class Gemmatimonadetes; order Gemmatimonadales; family GWC2-71-9; genus CAVVWJ01. The sequence continues at coordinate 1,060 of DASSMN010000372.1, read as the reverse complement.
GCGCAGCGACATGGCCGCCGCGGCGGGCCATGCGCTCGCCCGAGGCGACCTGCGCGAGGCGGCGCTGGCGTATCTCGACGCCGCATGGATCGCTCAGGAGCAGAACAACCCGCGGAAGGTGTGGGAGCTGGGACACCGGGCCGAGATGCTGGCCGACTCGCCGCTCCTCGGCGCGAAGGACCGGGCCGCGATCCTGGGGCGGATCGACCGGGCGCCGGGGGCGGTGCAGCTGGCCGTACGACCCTGAACGGTGGGCGATAGCCGTACCCGGCAACCATAAAGCGGTGAGCGGGAACGGCACACCATCGTGGGTTGGTGTGTCGTTCCCGCTCACCGCTTACCGCTCACTGCCTACCGGCTACGGCGCTAGCGCGCGCTATCGTGCATCCCTGCACCGGTCTTCTTCGTCGTATCCATGCGGGTCGTCTTGTCGCCGTGCTTGACGGTCGTATCGACCTTGACGTTGGTGTCGTGGGTGATCAGCGTCGTGTCCTGCGTCTGCCTGGTGGTGACCGTCGTGTCGGTCGCCGTCCCCCCGACCTGGCCGGTTTCGCCGTTCTGCCGATTCTTGTTGCATCCGGCGAGCGTCAGGACTCCCAGGGCCACTGCAAGTGGTAACCGCATCTCAAACCTCCCATCGGGTACTATGCTCGCTGCCTGGAGCAACCGGCTCCGCGAGCGCGGACGCGAACGATGGGCCCGGGGACGGCCGGGTTCCGTGACAGGACTCACTCCGAGAGCGATGTCCGGCTAAGCGGCGACACCGCAGCCACTTCGGGATCGCAGCCCGGGCGCCCACGCCTGGACTGAGCTGTTGCATCCCCTGGATCCGGAGGTACGAAGGCCCGGGTTCCTCATTGCGAAGGAGCCCGGGGACGCTGTCCCACCGGTCCCCGCGAGACCGGCAGCTCCAGATAGCTCCGGGTGGACCACTTGATCGTGAGCGGCTCGCCGGCATCGGCCACGGTCTCGGCGTTCACGTCCCCGCCGGTGCCGTAGTTGATCTGCTGGCCGGGGTTCCGGATCGGTCCGATGACCATCACGATGCGGCTGCCGGCCG
>DASSMN010000296.1:0-2145 GCA_035688885.1 Gemmatimonadales bacterium | reverse complement strand
GACGATCTACGAGCTGCAAAAACTGCGCTGCCATCTGTGCGGCCAGGTCTTCACCGCGGCCGCGCCCGAAGAGGCCGGCGAGAGGAAATACGATGCCACGGCCGGCAGCATGATCGGTCTCTTGAAGTACGGCAGCGGACTCCCGTTCAACCGCCTCGATGGCCTGCAGGGGGACCTGGAAGTCCCGCTGCCGGCCTCGACCCAGTGGGACATCGTGCAGGCCGTGGCGGCGGACCTCGCTCCGGCGTTTGCGGAGTTGATCCGGCAGGCGGCGCAGGGGGAGGTGCTGCACAACGATGACACCACGGTCAAGATCCTGGAGCTGATGGGAGAACGAGGCCGGCAAGAGGCCCTGGCCGGTGCCGCGGGAGACGTGGGCGACTCCGATCAGCGCACGGGCCTGTACACCTCCGGCGTGGTGGCCCTGCGCGACGGCCGCCGGGTCGCGCTGTTTTTCAGCGGCCGCCGGCACGCGGGCGAGAACCTGGCCCAGGTCCTCGCGCACCGCGCCGAGCAACTGCCGCCGCCGATCCAGATGTGCGATGCCCTCTCGCGCAACCTGCCGGGCGAGCTGCGGACGATCCTGGCGCATTGCCTGGCCCACGCCCGGCGGCGGTTCGTCGATGTCTACGATCGCTTTCCCGAGCCGTGTCGCCATCTCCTCGAATCGCTGGCCGTGGTTTATCACAACGACGCCGTGGCGCGGGAGCGTCGGCTGTCGCCCGAGGCGCGTCTGCAGTTTCATCAGGAAGCGAGCCGGCCGACGATGGAAGACCTGCACGATTGGCTGACGCGGCAACTGGAGGAGAAGCGGACCGAGCCCAATTCGGCCCTCGGCGGCGCGATCGGTTACATGCTCAAGCACTGGGATCCGCTGACGTTGTTCCTGCGCCAGGCCGGCGCCCCGCTGGACAACAACGTGTGCGAGCGGGCCTTGAAGAAGGCGATCCTGCACCGCAAGAACGCGCTGTTCTACAAGACCCAGAACGGCGCCTCGGTCGGCGACCTGTTCATGAGCCTGATCTACACGTGCCAGTTGAACCAGGCTAACCCGTTCGACTACCTGACCCAGCTGCAGCGGCATGCCGAGTCGCTTGCGGTGTGCCCCCAGCACGGGATGCCGTGGAACTACCGCGATTCTCTGGCCTGAGCGTTGACGATTCGGGCCGTGCCGTACCGTACGAGTCGCCCCCCCTGTGGACGAAGGCAACGACACGCGGAATTGAGGCCATGCCCAGGCGCCCGCCCAAACCCATGCCCAGGAGAGCGGTCCCACCCCGGAAGCCAGCCGGGCCGACGGCCGCGCTGCGTCAAGCGCTGGCCAGGCAAAAGAAGACGGAACTGGTGGATGTCCTGATGGAGCTTGCCGAGGCGGACCGTGGGGTCCTCCGGCAGCTCACCGCCCGATTTGACGTGGCGACGTCCCCCGACGAACTGGTCGCCGCGACGCGCCAGGCGATCGCGGACGCGACCGCCTTCGACAAGCGGGACATCAACCGCAACTTCGCCTACGACGACCAAGCCTACAGCGAAGTGAAACGCAACCTGGGCCGCTTGATCGGCTCGGGTCAGTTGCGGCAGGCCATGCCGCTGGCGCTGGAGCTGATGAAGCGAGGAAGTTACCAGGTCGAGATGAGCGACGAAGGGTTGATGACCGAGGACGTCGAAGAGGGCTTGAACGTGGTCCTCGAGGCCCTCAGGAAGAGCGACTTGCCCGCGGCCGAGGTGATCGCCTGGTGCTCGGCGATGCTCGAGAGCGACCGCGTCGGTTTCATCGCTCGTGAGCCACTTCAATCGTTGCGAGATCACTTCCGGCCGACCGAAGGACGATAGCCCGCCGCCCAAGTTACCGACGGTCAACGAAACCCAGTTCCTTCCGCTCTCGCTCAGCATTCACCGAGCGACACCGAGGATCCTTCAACGCCTGCCGTGCAACCTCCCGGCCCGGCACCGGTGGGATCACTTTTTGCACGCCCGCCGGAAGGACACGGCCAGCCGGGGGACCTTGGGGCCGCGACCCCGGCGGTTCGTGGGGTCCGGCCGGGTGACGAGGCGGGGCCGCTCGAGCCAGCCGGCGCGGCGGCGCGGGACCTCGGCGACGTACCGCGGGGGGCGCGTCGCGAGCTCCCGCAGCCGCTCGGGCTG
>DASSMN010000359.1:0-4854 GCA_035688885.1 Gemmatimonadales bacterium | reverse complement strand
TCGTTGCGGGACAGCCCGTGCGATTCGGTGAGGCGGCGCGCCACCTCGCGACGGGAGAGCCCTTCGGCCAACAGTTCGACCGCGTGCTCCGCGGCCTCGTCCGTGCGGTCCTCCTCGGGCGCCGGCGCGCCCGTGCCCGCGAGCACGACGGTGATCTCTCCCCGAGGGTCGTGCTCCGAATAATAATCCGCCAGCTCGGCCAGGGTCCCGCTCCGAAACTCCTCGTGGAGCTTGGTCAGCTCGCGCCCCACCGTGGCCTGACGCTCCGGCCCCGCCACCCGTGCCAGATCCTGCAGCAAGGCCCCGAGACGGGTGGGCGCCTCGAACAGCACGACGCTCCACTCCTCCGCTGCCGCACGAGCCAGGAGCCGAGCCCGTTCTCCCCCCTTACGGGGGAGAAAGCCCACGAAGACATACCGGTCGGCGGGAAGCCCCGCGGCGGAGAGCGCCGTGGCGACCGCCGAGGGGCCAGGAATGGGGACCACTGCGATCCCGGCGGCGCGCGCGGCCGCCACCAGGTCAGCACCCGGGTCGCTCACCCCCGGGGTGCCCGCGTCCGACACCAAGGCGACGTCTCGCCCATCAAGCAAGATGTCGAGCACGGTGTCGAGCCGGTGCTCTCCGGAATGGGCATGAAAGCTGAGCAGCCTGGGTGAGGCCCCGAGGTGAGTGAGCAACCCGCGGGTGCGCCGGGTGTCCTCAGCCGCCACCACGGGGACTCGACGGAGCAGGTCGGCCGCTCGGGGAGACAGGTCGCCCAGGTTGCCGAGCGGGGTCGCGACGACGTAGAGGGTGGCGGTCATGTGGGGGCCTCTCGATTATATACGCAAAAGCGGGGACGGCCGCGCCGTCCCCGCTGGTCTGCTCCCCGCCCCGCTCAGGTCAGGTGCTGCTTGATCTTTCCCTCGAGCGTGGCCTTGGGAACGTTCCCCACCACCGTATCCACGTGCTTCCCGTCCTTGAAGAACAGGATGCTGGGAATGGAGCGGACGTTGAACCGCATCGCCGTGTGCTGGTTGGCGTCCACATCCACCTTGGCGACCTTGGCTCGGCCCGCGTACTCGCCCGCGAGCTGCTCCAGCACCGGTGCCACGATCAGACACGGCCCGCACCACGACGCCCAGAAGTCGACCAGGACCAGTCCGCCGGCCTGCTCGATCTCGCTGTAGAATGACGCGTCGGTGACGTGGAAGGTGGGGCTGTTCGTCGCGGCCATGGTGTTATTCTCCTGTGAGTTGAATCCAATCATCAATTCGCCGGAGGACCCGCGTGGCCGAAGGCCCCCGTATCGCTCATGTCGGGATCGCCGTGCCCGATCTGGAGCAGGCGCTCGCGTTTTATCGTGAGGTGCTGGGGATCGAGCCCCACCCCCCGGAAACCGCTGATGGGGCAACCATCGTCTCGCTACCGTTCGGTGATTCCGAGGTCGAGCTACTCGCCCCGGACACGCCCGAGGGCCCCATCGCCAAGTTCCTGGCCCGGCGCGGGCCGGGCATCCATCACATCTGCTACCGCGTGCCGGATTTGGACGCGGCACTCGCCGCCTGTCGCCGAGCCGGCTATCGCCTGATCGACGAGACCCCTCGATCCGGGGCCGCCGCTCGCCGGATCGCCTTCGTGCATCCGAAGGCGACCGCCGGCATCCTGCTTGAGTTGACCGAGTAAGATAACAACCGAACCTGAGGAAGGTTCCCGCGATCTCAGTGGGCGGCGGTGGTGTCCTGTTCGTTGCCCGGGAGGCACGGCCGGGCCGGATTTCCTGCGGCGCCGAGGTCCACCTGATTCACCACCCAGGAGCCGTCGGGCAGCTTGATGACCGTGAACGGCACCGTCTTGGTGCAGAGCTGGCGACGCAGCTCGACCTGAACCAGGTGACGCTCCGGGCTGGTGTTGTCCGGTGCGTCACCAGTCACCTTCGTGCCCTCGTTCTGGAGGTAGGCCTGCATCACGACGATGCGGCGCTCCCAATCGGGGGGCTGGTTGGTCTTGGCGGCCGGGCCGGCCGAGGTGCCCCACAGCATCCCCATCTTCTGCACGTTGCTGTCCGCGACCGCCTCGAGGAATTGCTCCACCACTCCCCGCGGCGAGGTGACGGGTCCGGGCTCCGCCGATGTGTGGCCGGTCGACCCGCCGCCGCAGGCCGCCAGCACTGCCGAAACGAGGAATCCCAGAGCCACCCGCCGCTCGCTGCCGCGCTGCTTGATCACAAAGTGCTCACCTGGCATATGTTAGCGTGCGAAGTTAAACCGCTCTTACATCGCGGGCAATGATGCCGATCCGGCTCTACATCAATATCGACCACGTCGCCACGGTCCGTGAAGCTCGGCGGACCGATGAGCCCGATCCCCTGGAAGCCGCGACGCTCTGCCAGGCGGCCGGGGCCGACGGTATCACGGTCCACCTGCGGGAGGACCGTCGCCACATCCAGGATCACGATGTCGAGCGGCTGGCGCCCGTCGTTCGGGTGCTCAATCTGGAGCTGGCGACCAGCGCGGAGATCGTCGGGCTGGCCTGCCGGCTCCGTCCCTACCAGGCGACCCTGGTCCCCGAACGGCGGGAGGAAGTCACCACGGAAGGGGGGCTCGACCTGAGCCGCCCCAATCCCCGGCTGCGGGAGGCAATCCGCCGGCTCGACGAAGCCGGGATTCGGGTCAGCCTGTTCACCGACCCGGACGTTGCCACGCTCGACGCGGCCAAGGACCTCGGCGTGCCGGCCGTCGAGCTGCACACGGGACGTTACGCGCATACCTGGCGCAAAGGCGACCAGGCGCTGGAGGAGCTGCGCCGCGCCGCGCGGCACGCGGCCGACATGGGACTGTTCGTGCACGCGGGACACGGCCTGACCTATCAGAACGTGACCCCCGTGGCGGCGATCGCGGAGATCGAGGAGCTCAACATCGGCCACAGCGTGGTGAGCCGGGCGGTGATGGTGGGAATGCGGACCGCCGTGGAGGAGATGACGCGCTTGGTGAAGGGGGCGCGACCCTGATAGCTTGCCACCACCTATGAATCAGCCCCTGGGCGCCGCCGACTTCTTCGCGCTGGAAGCCGGAGAGACGCTCGATCGTCTCGATGGCCTGGTGTCCCGATCCGACGCACCGTCCGGAGACGACCTGCTCCGGGCCAGCCGGGTGCTCCGCGGCGCCGCGCTGATGGCGTCCCAGCAGCCGATCGCGCGGGCCGCGGGAGGGCTCGAGGCGTTCGCGCGTGCGCTCCGCGACGGGCAGCGGCAGTGGGATCCGGCGGCGCGGGAGCAGGTGGCCCAGGCGATCGAGGAGTTCCGCCTGCTGGTGCGTCGAGTCAAGGAATGGGCCGACACCGACACCACCCGAGCGGCCAGGCTCACCCGCTCGCTGGAGACCCTCGGCGGGATCGCGCCGGTCGAGGACGAGCGCCGCGAGCCCGGAACGATCGACAGCGGCATCCGCGCCTTCGTTGCCCGGGAAGGCGCCCTCATCGCCAGCGCCCTCGACCGGGCGGCTCGCGCTCTCCAGATCGCGCCGAGCGACCGGGAGCCCCTGTACGCCGTCATCCGGCGCATGCAGTCGCTCCGCGGGCTGGCCGAGCTCGGGGAGCTGTCGCCCTTGCCCGAGATGCTGGACGCCGTCGAGCTCGCCATCGGCGATCTGACCCGCTCGTTCGCGCCGCCCCCCGGGGTCGAGGAGGTCATGTCCGCCGGCGCGTCCGCGCTGACGCGGATCGCGCGGGATGTGGCCGACCACGGGCGCCCCGACCCTGAGGCGGAGGAAGCCCACCACTTCACCGAGCTCCTGCTCCGCGCCTTCGCCGTCGAGCGCGACGTCGTCCCGATCGAGACCCTGTTCGTGGACGGCGATCCCGAGCCGGCGACGCCTCCTACGACCCAGCCTCAGTTCGCCGCGCCCGCGCCGCTGGGCCCGCTCGAGCTGGTGAGCCATGGCGAGCACCTCTGCCAGATCGCCGATCTCATCGCCGGGGCCCGCACGCCCGTGGAGCGCGACCTCCGCCTCTACCAGCTCCTCGGCGCGCTCCGGGCCGCGGCCGTCCCCGGACCGGATCCGGTCGCGGGCGCGCTCGCCGTGTTCGCCCGCTCCACTCGGGAGGCGCTCGCGGCCGGCGTCGCAGCGCAGGCCGCGGACGGCCTGGCCAAGGGGCTGCGCGACGCCGGCGAGCTGCTGCGCTCGGTGGTGGACGCGCAGGACCGGATGCAGGTGTCTCGGCGGGTGCTCGACGTGGCCCACCGGGTGAACCTGATGCGCGCAGGCGCCGAGCCGGAGGACGGGGTGGTGCCGATCGAGTCGCTGGGTTACGACGAGACGCCGGTGCCGATCGAGAGTCTCGCGCCGGACAGCGGCCTGGAGACGAGTTACCGCACCCTCGCCCGCCTGCTGCGGGAGCACGGCCCGACCCGTGCCTCACTCCAGGCGCTGCTGGCCCCCCCGGAGGACGAGGCCCTCGCGATCGAGAGCCTCTGCTACCGCGGGCGTGCGGCGCTCGAGCGCGCCTCGGATGTGCGGCGCGAGCTGGTGGCCGCTCTGCAGCAGGGGCGCGAGCTCGCGGCCGTCCGCCCATTGCTCGAGGAGCTGCTCGACCTCCTCCCGCTCGCGCTTGCCGACGCCTGATTCCGGCGGGCCCGCGCGAGGCCGCCGGGCGCTCGCGACTCTGGCCGGCATCGCGGTCGCGGTCGCGCTCCTGGTGTGGTCGCTCCGAGGCGTCCATCCGGCCGAGGTAGCGCGTCACATTCGGGACGCGCACCTGGCGCCGCTCCTCCTCGCGGTCCTTGTCGCGACGCTCACCTTTCCCATTCGCATGGTGCGCTGGCGTCTCCTGCTCCGGGACGAATCGGGCGGCCCCCTGCCAGCCGCCGCGCTCTGG
>DASSMN010000574.1:0-11697 GCA_035688885.1 Gemmatimonadales bacterium | reverse complement strand
GAGGTGATGCGCAAGAAGACGACGCCGGAGGGCCGGATCGGCCCCGCGGCCGAAATTACCTCCGCGGCGTTCGGCGCGATGGGGTATGCGGAGGCGGACGACGCGAGCGGCAGCACCAAGGACCGCGAGCTGTTCAAGCTGGTCGATTTCCTGGTCAGCAGTCAGAAGGAGGACGGCTCGATTCCGCTCGACGGGAACGAAGAGCCGCCGATCGTGCAAGGGGAAGTGATGCTCATGGGCAACGCGCTCGTGGCGTTGAAATGGGCGGCCGCTCATTCCCCGGACCCGAAGTACGGCAAGGCCGCCGACCGTGCGCTCGCCTGGATCGTCGCCAGCGATGCCATCACTACGCAGGACCGGGTGTTCAAGATCGTCGCGCTGGATCACTACGGCACGCCGGCCGACAAGCGCCAGGCCTGGTCGCTGGTGGAGGAGCTGGCGGGCGAGCAGCAGCCGGACGGCGGCTGGAAGGAGTCCGCCAAGGTGGACAGCTCGAACGCGTTCGCGACCGGCCAAGTGCTCTACGCGTTCAAGCAGGCCGGCATCAGCGTCCGCTCGGACATGTTCAAGCGCGGGGTGGACTATCTGCTCAAGACCCAGGTGGTGAGCGACACATCATCCGACAACGGCTCCTGGCAGGCGGTGCATACCGAGAGCCAGCGCAAGTCGGTGCTTGCCCCCACGATGTGGGCGGTGATCGGGCTCGCCGGGGCCTACGGCGCGGAACCTGAGGGCGCGCTCCAGGTGGTCAAGCAGGGCGACAAGGCCACGGGCCGCAATCTCGAGATCGTGCTCGACGTCTCGGGCTCGATGAACACCGCGCTGGGCGACGGCACCCGCTGGACCACGGCGCTCCAGGTCCTCAAGGAGGTGGTGGGCACCTTGCCGGACGATGTGAACGTCGGCCTGCGCGCCTACGGGCACCGGTATCCGTCCAAGTCGGCGCAGACCTGCCAGGACACCGAGCTGCTGGTGCCGATCGGCAAGCTCGATCGCGAGCGCATTGTGAGAGCGACGTCGGCGTTGAAGCCTCGCGGCGAGACGCCGCTGGTGCGCTCGGTGCTCAAGACGGTCGATGATCTGAAGGCGGCGGGCGGCGGTTCGGTCATCCTGATCACCGACGGTGAAGAGAGCTGTCAGGGCAATGCCCAGTCGGCCGCGCGGCAGATCAAGGCCTCGGGGGTGAAGGTCACGCTCAACATCGTGGGGTTCACGCTTACCGGGCAGAAGGTGGAGCACGAGCTCGGCGACTTTGCGGCCGCGACGGGCGGGCAGTACTACGGGGCGCAGGATGGGCAGCAGCTGTCGCAGGCCATCCGGCTCGCCGCGCTGCAGCACCTGCCGTACGACGTGGTGGATCAGTCCGGCAAGGTGGTGGCGTCTGGAGAGTCGAGCGAGCTCGCCCGGGAGTTGCCGCCCGGGCAGTACCGGGTGCGGATCGAGGCGCTGGGACAGAAGCTCGAGGAGCCGGTGACGATCGTGCCGGATCAGACGACGACGGTGAGCCTGGGGGTGGGAGGAGATCGGTTCGTCGTTCGGCACTAGAGCGGCAGCCAACACCAAGCACGCGCAGCGGCACGTTCAGCCTTCCCCGATCTTGAGGTGCAAGGACATGACCACGCCTTCCTCATCGCGCGCGAGCCGGCTGCGTCAGCGCGGCCCCATCGCCTCCGTCATGCCGATCGCGGCTGCGCTCGCGGCCATGGTGGGCTGCCACGGGTCGGATTCAGCCCCCGCCGCTCACGGTGCCGCCGCATCATCCGCCGCTTCGGCCCCTGGCGCGCCAGACACCTGGATGAACCGCTGGCACAAAGAGACGTTCGACGGCCAGGACTCGCGCAAGCTCTGGGATCAGTTCTCTCGGGCGGCACGAGCGGAGCTCAGCAAGCCGGGCGCCGACCCTTCGGACCTCAATGCGAAGGCCAGCGCACTGGGCGCCGACCCCGAGACGGTGTTCGAGTTCATCCGCGATCAGATCACACTCGAGCCCTACGCCGGCGTGCTGCGCGGCGCTCGCGGCACCTTGGCCGCCGGCGCAGGAAACGCGTTGGATCGTGCGCTGCTCGCCAAGGAACTCCTCAGGATCGCCGGCATCGACAGCCGCCTTGTCTCGGGAACACTCTCGGAGGCGCAGGCCGACACATTGCTCGCACGGTTCTTGAATAGCAGCCAGGTACCGAAGGTCCTGGCGGACCTGATCGCCGTGCCCACTGAGAGCGACATGAAAGAGCAAGAAGCGACATTTGCCGCGACGTTCGGCCTGCCGGAGAAGGCTGCGGCCGATCTTGCCGATCATGCGCGTGATCAGGCCCGTGACTTCTGGGCCACAACCAATGCACAGAGCTCGTCTCAGTTCGACAGTCTCGCGAGCCGCCTTCGGCAGACGAGCCTGAAGATGGCGGTCGACGCGGGGCCCCTGACCGCGATGCTCAAGGAGCGTCTACGCCACCACTACTGGCTGCAGGTGCGTGATCCCAGTGGAGGCTGGAGCGCGTTCGACGCCGCCTTTGCCGACCAGCATCGCGGCATTGCGCATGGCTCAGGCGCGGTCGTTCTCACCGACGCTCCGGATAGCTTGTACCACAAGTTGGATATCAGTCTGATTTACCAGAGTTTGACCGACGGTGCCCCCAAAGAGGACACCGTGGTATCCGGGACCTACGCGTCCGCGGATGCGCTATTCCAATCAATAGCATTTCATATCCAGCCGACCGACCTTGGGGCCGACGCCCACGCGATCCTCGCGATGGACACCAAGACCAAAATCACGACTCTCCGGAGCGCCAGGCGCTTTCAAGGGCTGCTCCTGGCGGGCGACAAGGTCACGGCCGGTCGTAAGTTCGATTTCGAAGGTAACACGTATGACGCCACCAGTGGTCCATTGCTGAAGCCGGCAGGCGGTACGTTTGCCGATGCGCTCGGGGGCGCGGAATCACCGCTCCAATTCGTGGAGCTGCGCGTCGTGATGCGCCTCACGGGGCCGGGCAGAGAGCCGATGGTCCAAAACCGTACCCTCGTGACGGGCGCAGACCTCGCCTCCGGCCACCTCGTACCCCCGATTCTCGAATGGGAGATCCTACTGCAGCCGCAGTGGATACCCGGCGATTTCGTTGCGCTTCGTACGCTCGCCCAGGTTGTCGCGACGGGCGACGCCGTCATGAGGGCAGCGAAGGGCGACCGGTCCCTTGCCAATGTGCGCAGCCCGACGTCAGCCTCTCCGCTGACGCTTCAAATGGCCCTGCTACGACAGAAGGCGGCAGCGAGCATCCTCGCCGCTCAGAGCGGCGTGCGAGCGTTCATCGATGCTCCGATGCTGACGATCACCGGGCACCATCTCACGGGCATCGACTCGACACAGGGCGTCATCACTGCGGGTCGAACGTTCGATATCGTCGAGAACGGCGTCCGGTACGTACCAACCAGTGAGGCGGCAGCCACTACGGCGTTCGAGGCTGCGCTCAAGCAGGGTGTGGCCGACTGCACGCTCGAGGATCGCATTCTTAGAGAAAACTATCCTCGCGCTGTACCCAAGTCGGCGATGACCGTCGTTCAACAGGCTGAGCGCGAAAAGCGGTCCGTGTTGCTTGCGAAGACGCAGGATATCGATGCGCTGCGCAGCACTGGCGTGACCGAAACTGACATCAACTGGATCCATGACAACGAACCGCCGGACTCGCGCCTCGTGGTCGCCACTACCACGGACGGCTTGGACGCGTGGTGGAGCGTTCGGCCCACCGGCACCACGATCCTCCGAACCAACGGCGGACGGGGACAGGCGCAGGTGGAATACATCGTTCCCCTTGTTGATGCGGTGATGATGGAGCTCTGTGCGTTCGAGGTCCTGGATGTGATACGGGAGAAAGTCGAAACGGGTAAGGTGGAAGCTGGAGCCGGCATCGCAGCTTTCCTGTGCTTCACCAACATGGTAGGGGGAAAGCTGATCGTGGCTGGCATCGGCCACGGGGCGGGTATCCTGGCAATCGAAAGTACTTTTCTGGGTATTGATATATTCGAGTACTTCACGCTGCATGCAATGTTCGATTGATTCCGCGCACGGGCGTCGACGACCGTGGCGTGCGCCAAGTACTTGGCAGCTTTCAAAGAGGCTCCGATGAGACTGCATAGCCTGCTGTCGACCGTCGCGGGCGGTTTCCTGGTGGCCGCCCTGTACGCCTGCGGCGCCCCCGACGCCAAGCCCGACGCAGCCTCCCAGGACACGGCTGCTGCCGATGCGGCGACCGCCGACACCACTCCGGCCGCGGCCCCCGCCGACCCCGCCCAGCAGCCCCTCACCGTCGCCGACATCGACCGCTGGGACAAGGGCATGGCCGCCGAGCTCGAGGCCGTGCACGCCGCGGCCGAGAAGCGCAGGACCGCCAAGACCGCCGACGACACCGTGACCGCGATGATGGCCCTGCAGGACATGGCCACGCTCGAGACCGGGGCGAAGGCCGCGGGCGTGGATGGGGAGCGCTACAACCTGATTCGCAGCACGTTCTCGGAGGCGGCGAGCTATCTGGCGCCGTCGGTGGGAGGCCTCGATACCACCGGGCTTTCGCCTGACCAGCTCGCCGTCACCAAGGTCGGGAACGCGGCCCAGCTGGAACAAATGAAGGACCGGGTGCCGGCGGACGTCCTCTCGGCGCTCACGGCGAGGGCGGCGGAGCTCCGGAAGAAGGACCTGGAGCTGGTGGCGGCTCGGATCAAGGGGGCGGGGATGTGAGGTTCCGCTGAAATCGGGCAAGGTGAACCGCCGCCGAAGACTCGCGACCTTCGGCGGCGGTTCATCTTCTCGACCTAGGGCGTGCGGCTTGCCGCGCGGGGGCTCGCGCTGTCCGAGCGGCCGGCCCTTGCGCTATCGGCACCGCCCGCCCTCGCGCTGTCCGCCGGCAGCAGCGTCGCCCGCACGTAGTGCCCCAGATCGAGATAGCGTTCCGCCGTCTGTCGCAGCCGCTCGGGCGTGAGCGGCGTGAGCCACCGCGCCAGGTCCAGCCGGGTGCCCAGGTCCTCGCCGCCCGCGTCAGCCGCCTGGAGCAGCGCCGCCCACTCGCCGTTGTCGCGCAGCGCCACCTGCTGCTGCCGCGTCACCGTCTCCTTCCAGTTGGCCACCTCTTCCGGCGTGGGGCCGTGCGCGCGCAGCTCCGCGACGGTCCCAAGCAGCGACTTGGTCAGCTCGTCCACGCGGCCGGGGTCGGAGCCGAACGCGATCCGGATCCGGTACGTCGGTTTGGGAACCCGGTTGAGCTCGGGCGTGACGCTGACGCCGTAGGTGCCACTCAGGTCTTCGCGCAATGATTCGCGGAGCCGCACGTCGAGCACGTACGCGATACCCTGGATGGCCCATCGCTCCTCGGGATCCCAGGTGAACGAGCCGGGGAAGATCACCGCCGTCTGGCTCTGCGGGGCAATGCCTTGCCGCACCACGCGCTCGACCACGCCGGGCGGCGGCGCGATGCCGGGATCCCGCGGGGTGTTGTCTCGATGCAGCGCCGGCAGGTTGCCCAGGTAGCGCCGGACCAGCGGACGCAGGCTGTCCAGATCGAAGCTCCCCACCAGCACGAAGGTGAAGTCGCCCGCGTCGGCGAAGCGATCGCGATAAGCGGCGTACACCTGTCCGATGGTCACCGAGTCGGAGCGGGCCGGCGTCATCGGATCGCTCCAGGGATGGTGCTGCGCCAGCGTCACCGCCAGCGTGTCCTGGAACGCCGCCATCGGGCTCGCCGCGCGCCGAACCAGCTGCAGGCGCGCGTTGGCGTGCATGACGTCGAACGCCGCCGAGTCCACCCGCGGCGCGGTGAACAGCAGATAGACCAGCTGGAGCAGCGTGGGCAAGTCGCGCCGGGTGGTGGATCCGCTCACGCCCTCCTCGTACGGGCCGATGTACGGGCCCACCGACACCAGCCGGCCGGCCAGCTTCTTCTGCAGGTCAATGGCGCTGAAGGCGCCCACGCCGCCGGTCCGGAGCGCCGGACCGGCAAAGGCCGAGGCGGTGCGGAGGCTGTCGGGCAGGCGGCTCACCCCGCCGGGACTGTACGCCGAGAGCACCACCTCGTCGGCCTTGAAGTCGGTCGGCTTGAGAATGAGCCGCACGCCGTTAGCCAGCGTCCAGCGGCTGACGCCGTGGCTCGAGTCGTAGGTCTCGCGGACGATGGCCGGCTCGGGCAGGCTGTCGGCCACCAGCGGGGCATCCGCCAGCGCTTCCCGATAGGGCTCGACCGGCGCGCTCCGCGCCTGCGCCTCGGTGGCCAGGAGCTGCGCTCGGGTAGGGAGGATCGGGCGGGCGACGGCCGGCGCGGTGAGCGTGATGACCCGGTCCCGCAGCTTGCCCCAGCTTCGCGAGGCGCTGTCCGCCTGGCCGAGGGAGATCCCCGGCAGCAGCCGTGTCACCAGCGCGCGCTCCGCGGCGATGCCGGGCATCGGCTCGCGGTCGAGGAAATGGGCGGCGCACGCTTCCGCCAGCCCGGCCGACTCCTGGTGGTCGCGCTCGGCGTAGGCATTCTCGTAGCTCTGCACCAGCTCCGCCTTGGCCCGCTCGAACTCGCTCGGCAGGAAGCCGTGGCGCTCGACCCGCTCGATCTCGGTCAGCACCGCGCCGAAGCCGCGGAGCACCAGGCTGTCACGCACCGCGGCCTGCACGGTGAAGGTCTCCACCGGCCGGAGCGGCTCGGAGGTGCCGGCCCACGCCCGAAGGAACGGCGGGTCGGGGCGCTCGGCCAGCTCGTCCAGCCGCGCGTTCAGCATTCGGCCGTACAGCGAGGCCACCAGGTCCTGGCGATAGCCGGCCACGGTGGTGTCGTGGCGGGCCGGCCGCATCACCTGCAGGTTGACGATCGTGCGGGTGGCCTCCGGATCGGTGGCGATCGCGACGGCCTCCGACGTCCGCGGTGGCACCCGCATCACCGGCCGGGGCCGGGGTCGAACCGCCCGCGGGATGGCGCCCAGCCGGTCGCGGATGAGCCGCTCCACGTCGGCCTTGTGAAAATCGCCGACCGCGACGACGGCCATGAGGTCGGGGCGGTACCAGTCACGGTAGAAGCGGGTCAGCGCGGCGGGCGACGAATGCTGGAGCGAGGCCAGCGTGCCGATCGGCAGCCGCTCGGCGTAGCGTGAGCCGCGGAACTGCACCGGAAAGGTGCGGTCGAACAGGCGACCCTCGGCGCCGCGGCCGAGCCGCCACTCCTCGATCACCACCCCGCGCTCCTTCCGGATCTCGGTGGTGTCGAAGGTGACCTCGTGCGCCCAGTCCTCGAGAATCTGAATGCCCTGCTCGAGCAGGCCGGCCGAATCGGTCGGGACGGTGAGCTGGTACTCGGTGTGGTCGAAGCTGGTCTCGGCGTTGAGGTCGGCTCCGAACCGCATCCCGATCCGCTCGATGTACTCGACCAGCGCCTGCTTGGGAAAATGACGGGTCCCGTTGAAGGCCATGTGCTCGACCAGGTGGGCCAGCCCGAGCTGGTCGGGGTCCTCGAGCACCGAGCCGGCGTTCACCACCAGGCGCAGCTCGGCCCGGTGCTCGGGGTAGCGGTTCTCGCGGACGTAGTAGCGGAGGCCGTTCGGCAGCCGGCCGATGGTGACCGCGGAATCCAGCGGCATCGGCTCCCGCCCGGCCCGGGTGGCGGACCCTTGCGCAGGGAGCGGAGCCACACGGCCGGCGGCCGCGAGCGAGCACAGCAGGGCAAGGCGAGAGAGGGCAGACATGAACCGTCGTTCGAACCTCAGGCTTGGGAACGGAGGCGCCGCGTCAACCACTGTGGGAGGATAATCGAGTGCCAACCGGGCGCCGGCAGGCGATTAGGCGCTCGCACCCGTTCGCCACAGGTGTGGATTCGGCGCACTAGCGGCGCGCCACGAACAACCCGGCATCCCCCTGCCAGGTCACGGTTTCCCAGGCTGCTCCACTGTACGACCTGGACGTTGGCTGGCACGGCTCTCGCATTCCCGCGGAATTCGCCGTCGCCGTTCCCTCCCCATCAGGCCAGACTTTGGCGAGCCGTCCAGGAGAATCCATGCGGCCCATGAAGCCCTTCGCACTGCTCCCCGCCCTGCTGCTTGCCGGCTCGGCGTGCGGCGGCAGCGGCGACACGGTGACCCCGCCCCAGAACGCGGCCCCGGTGGCCAGCTTCGACCTGCCCTCGTGCGTGGCGGGGCAGGAGTGCGCCTTCGTCAGCACCAGCACGGACGACGCGGGCGTGGCGGCGTGGAGCTGGGATTTCAACGGCGACGGCACGCCCGACGCGACGACGGCGTCCGCTTCCTTTACATATGCCGCCGCCGGCAGCTACGACGTGAGCCTCACGGTGCACGACGGCGAAGGCCTGAGCGGGACCAAGACCAGCACGATCAACGTGGCGGAACCGCCCCCGGGCAACACGCCGCCGACCGCGAGCTTCACCTTCGCCTGCACCGATCTGGACTGCAGCTTCACCAGCACCAGCAGCGACGCGGCGCCCGGCACGATCGCCGGCTACGCATGGACTTTCGGCGACGGCGGCACGGCCGCCGA
Source organism: Gemmatimonadales bacterium (assembly GCA_035688885.1). Lineage (GTDB taxonomy): Bacteria > Gemmatimonadota > Gemmatimonadetes > Gemmatimonadales > GWC2-71-9 > CAVVWJ01. The sequence goes on along the minus strand of DASSMN010000574.1, from coordinate 3,194 downwards.
AGCCGCGCCCTCCCACCACTACGACGTGGCCGCCTCGACGCCGTTCACGGTCACCCTCACGGTCACCGACGACCAGGGCGCCACCGGCTCGACCTCCCAGACCGTCACCGTGGCGCCGCCGGCGCCGCCGAACGTGCCGCCGACGGCCGGCTTTACCCACAGTTGCGCCGCGAACAGCTGCAGCTTCAGCAGCACCAGCACCGACCCGGCGCCGGGGTCCATCGCGGCCCTGGCATGGGACCTGGGAGACGGCCACACCTCCACGTCGCCCAACCCGACCAACACCTACTCGGTATTCAATCCGACGACCGACTTCACCGTCACGCTCACGGCCACCGACAACCAGGGCGCCACCGACGTCGAGACTCAGACCATCTCCGTGGGCGCGCCGGTGTGGGGGCCCGAAGGGTGCACCACGTCCGGCACCCGCATCGAGTGCGGGCTCGACGTCACCAGCCGCTCCACCATCAAGCTCAAGCTGATCGGCGTGAGCTGCGACCTCTCCGGCCAACGCATTACCATCCCGCCGCCCAGCAAGGACCAGGTGTTCCTCAACGTGTGCACCAAAGCCGTGGGCGATTCGACCCGGATCTTCGGGGGCCCCGGCGACACGGCGTACATTTTCGAGGCGGGCGGACGGGTGCGGATCTGGTTCGACCAGGGCACGCCCAAGCCGGGGCAGCCGGCGGTCGCGCCGCCGTCGGCCCAGGTGACCGGCACGTTTCCCAACTGGGTGATTCACTATGAGGACGGAGGGCGGCCGGGAGACGCCGGGGAGCCGGACTTCGCGGACGTGGTGCTGCAGGTGGATGCGGTGCCGAAGTAAGGTCTGAGCCGCCGCCGGGAATCCGAACCTCCCGGCGGCGGCACCACGTCCCATCACTTCCCTAGAACCTCGATGCAGCCAGCTTCACATCCGCGTACGCCCAGGCCTTCTAGAAGCGCGCGTCCACCTGGGCCGCTTCAGCGTCCTTCCCCTAGGCCTTGAGCGCCTGTGCCAGCCTACGGTTCGCTGGCGGCGGCAACCACTCCCGACCGGTGGGACCCAGCCCTGACCAGAGACCGGGCCGGTGCCCCTCCACTTGCCTAACCGGCGTCTGAACGCAGGTTTAGTACTCCGCCGAAACGTTTGGAGCTGGGGTGGCCGAGCCCATCGCACACCTGACTGACGCCCTGGCCGACCGCTACCGCCTCGAGCGCGAGCTCGGGCAGGGCGGGATGGCCACGGTCTACCTGGCGCACGACCTCCGCCACGACCGCAAGGTGGCACTCAAGGTCCTGCGACCCGAGCTCTCCGCCATCCTGGGCGCCGCCCGGTTCCTGGGCGAGATCAAGACCACCGCCAACTTGCAGCACCCTCACATCCTGAGCCTGTTCGATTCGGGCGAGGCCGACGGGCTGGTGTTCTACGTGATGCCCTACGTCGAGGGCGAGAGCCTCCGGGCGCGACTCCATCGCGAGAAGCAGCTCCCGGTGGACGAGGCGGTGCGGATCGCGCGGGAGGTGGCCGACGCGCTCGACTACGCGCACCGCCACGGCGTGATCCACCGCGACATCAAGCCCGAGAACATCCTGCTGCACGACGGCCGGGCGCTGGTGGCCGACTTCGGGATAGCGCTGGCGGCGGCGCGCTCGGAGGGCGGCAGCCGGATGACCGAGACCGGGATGAGCCTCGGCACCCCCGCCTACATGAGCCCCGAGCAGGCGATGGGCGAGCGCGAGATCACCGCCAAGAGCGACGTGTACGCCCTGGGCTGCGTGCTCTACGAGATGCTGACGGGCGAGCCGCCGTTCACGGGGCCCACCGCGCAGGCGATCATCGCGCGGGTGATGACCGAGGAGCCGCGCTCGCTCACGCTCCAGCGCAAGACGATCCCGCCCCACGTGGAGGCGGCGACCTACACGGCGCTGGCCAAGCTCCCGGCCGATCGGTTCGCCAGCGCGGCCCAGTTCGCCGAGGCGCTGGCGCGGCCCGGGCCTGCGACGGTAGTGTTGCCCGCAGCCCGTGGCGGCGCCCGATCGAGTCGGCCAGCGCTCGGTGCCCGCGTGCTCGCCCTCGTGCCCTGGGTGCTCGCGGCGCTCGCCATCGGCTACGCGGTCTGGCGCGGGCGGGCGCCGGAGCGCGAGACGACCTGGCGGTACATCACATTCGGGCCCGAGCTGACGGTCGCGACGAACCGCATGCCGCTGGCGCTCTCGCCCGACGGCTCGGCGCTCGCGATCGTGGAGAACGCGCCCAACGGACGGATCTGGCTCAAGCGCCGTGGCACGCTCCGGCCGGTCCCGATTCCCGGTACCGAGAACGGCGGATACCCGACGTTCTCACCCGATGGGCGCTGGCTCGCCTTCCTGGACGGGCCGCGCCTCAAGAAGGTACGGCTCGCCGAGGGCAGCCCCGTGACCCTGGCGGACTCGGTAGACCAGATCCAGGGCGGCGTGGCCTGGCTGGACGACAACACGCTGATCTACCCGGGACCGGGCCTGCAGGGCAAAGTGCTCTTCAGGATCAGCGCCGATGGCGGGGCGAGCACGCTCGTGCTCGACGACAACTCGCTGGCGGGATTGGGAACGGGCGTTCCGTACGCATTGCCGGGCGCCCGCGGCGTGCTCTTCAGCGTATGCACCTCCGGCTGCGTGAACATGACGCTTCACGTGCTCGACCTGCGGACCGGGCACCAGCGAGTGCTGCTCAACGACGTAGTCGGCGGCATCCTGCTGCCGGGCAACCTGCTGCTCTACGTCCGGCGAGACGGGACGGGGTTCGTGGCACCGTTTGACCTCGACAAGCTCGCCATCACCGCCCCGGGCGTCCCGGTGCTCGACGGGGTGCCGGTCGCCAGTGGGGCCGCGAGAGTGACGGCGTCGCAGACGGGCATGCTGGTGTACGAGCAGGGCGTGCTGGCCGACGAGGTGCAGCCGGTGCGGGTGAGCCGTGACGGCACGGCGTCGCCGGTCGACTCGGCGTGGCACGGGCCGTTCAACTCGTTCGCGGTCTCCCCCGATGGGCGTCGCGTGGCGGTCGGCGTCGGGCTCGACGCGGGAAAGCTGGACATCTGGATCAAGCAGCTCGACGGGGGGCCGTTCACCCGGCTGACGTTCGGTGGGACCAACCGGCGTCCGGCCTGGTCACCCGACGGGCGGACGGTCGCGTTCATCCACGATACGGGCAACAGCAGCGTCGTGGAGCAGCGGCC
>DASSMN010000186.1:0-2292 GCA_035688885.1 Gemmatimonadales bacterium | reverse complement strand
ATCACCACGTCTGGATCCTCCAGCAGGTGCTGCGCATGGACCGACCCGAAGTAGCGCTTGCCGGAGCCGAACACGACGGGCACGACGTCCATGCGCACTTCGTCAACCAGCCCCGCGGCCAGCACCTGGGCACCCACATCGCCGGAGGCGACCTCGACCAGGCGGTCCCCCGCGAGCGCCTGCGCCTTGGCCACGGCGGCCTCGACCCCGCCGACGAAGTGGAACGGCGCCTCGGGATGCCAGCCCTCGGGCCTACCCCGGTGCGTCACGACGACGACGTGGTCTACCCCAGCCGGAGGCGTCCCGTCCCAGCCGTTCGTCATGTCGAAGACGTGGCGTCCGACGATGGTCGCCCCGATCTGGTCCCAATACGGCCGGATGTAGTCGTAGGACGCCCGTGACACTTTCAACACGCCGCTCTCGTCCAACGGGACGTCACCGCTGAGCAGCCAGTCGAACAGCGGTCCGGGCTGGTCGTTCTGGTCCGCGATGAAGCCGTCTACCGACACCGAGCTGTACATGACGACCTTGCCCACGGCGCGCTCCTGTGCTTTGGGGTGACACCAAACTAGCAGGCCCTGTCGTGACCTCACGGCCCTTCCTGCAGGTTGCCCTCAACGGCGATCAGAACCACCCGGCCGTCCCGCACAGCCCCAGCGCCATTGCGGAAGCCGCCAGGGCAGCGGTACGCGCCGGTGCGCAATCCGTTCACGTCCACGCCTTCGACCACCTGGGTCGGGAGACGCTGGATGGCGCCGTGTGTGCGGAGGTCGTGGGGGGCATCCGTCGGCTCTGCCCTGAGACGCCGGTCTCGTTGACCACATCGGCCACGATCGTGCCGAATCCCGAAGAGCGGCTGCGGATCGTCGAGGCGTGGACGGACTTGCCTTCCTTGATTACGGCCAATCAGGGAGAACCGGGCATTGTAGCCCTGTGCGAGCTGGTTCTCGCGCGCGGGGTGGAGATTGAAGCCGGCCTGCTCACGGTCAGCGACGCTCGGGCTTTCGTCGCCTCGGGGTTGCCTGACCGTTGTCGGCGCGTGCTGATCGAGCCCCTGGAGCTCGATCCCGAGACAGCCGTTCGGAACGCCGCCGCCATGGAGCAGATCGTCGTGTCGGCAGGCATCACAGCGGAACAGGTGCACCACGGATACGGCATTGCGTGCTGGGCCGTCAATCGCCGTGCGTTGTCGCGGGGGCACGGGATCCGCACCGGCCTGGAGGACGTCACGGTCTTACCCGACGGCTCGCCCGCCCGCGACAATGCCGAGCTCGTGGCGGCCGCCGCAGCCCTCATCCGAGCTCACACGTCGGCCTGACCCGTAAGCAGCCGGCAGGCCGGGCGCCGCACTTGACCTCAAATTCTGCGCTTACCATTTTGGCTCTCCCGGATCATAGTTCCGAACGGCACCGACCGCGATTCGGACGTGCCTCACCTTCCCCGCACTTCGGCGTCACCATGTCTCGTCGCACGGCGTTGGCACGGTGTGCACGCACCAGCCTGATTTCGGCAGGCGCCTCGGTCGGAGTTGCCTTGTCGGGAGTCGCCTCGCTGCCCTCAGCCGCTCTGGCGCAGACGCCGGCGCCGGCGACATCGGCCCATATCGCCGCGGCGGTGCTGCCGCTCCCGGCTGCATTGAGAGCAGGCGCCGGCGTGGTGCGGCTGGACGAGCGGGGTCAGCCGCACCAGCTGCGGCCGAGCGCCAACGGGATGGTCTGTCTGGCGGACACGCCAGGAGACTCGGTGTTCGACGTGCGCTGCTACCAGCGAAGCTTCGTGTCGTTCGTCTACCGCGGCCGGCAGCTCGCGGCGAGCGGGGTGCCCGACTCGATGATCGACCGCCGCATCGATGCGGAGGTTCGGAGCGGCAAGCTCAAGCTTCCGACCGGCGCCACGGCCGGCTATCGGATGCTCGGGCCGATCGTCGGATACGACTCGAGCGCCAACACGGTCAGCGATACGATCGACGCCTGGCAATCGCTCCACTTGCCCTATCGCACGGCGGCGGCCATCGGACTGCCGACCCGCGAGGACGGCACGCACCCGTACGTCATGGCCTCGGGCACCTACTGGTCGCACGTGATGATCCTCGAGCGACCTTCGCGCTACTGACGGCAGGCATCCCCATGCTGTTGGAGAACACGATGCGACGTTTCGCGCTCGTCCTCGGCTTGCTCGGCGCGGCCTCCGGCCTGCCTCGCTGCCTGGCGCAGACCGCCGAGCCGCATGCCGCGCATGCGCACGCGATGGGGCTCGGCAGTGTGCGCTTCCCCAGCTCGGCGTCGCCGGCCG
>DASSMN010000289.1:0-2741 GCA_035688885.1 Gemmatimonadales bacterium | reverse complement strand
ACGGAGATCTCCGATGAGTACGCTCATGTCCTCCCCAATTGTCACGTAACCGAGCGGTTGTGTGACGACCGGCCGCCGCCGCCCACGGCCGCCCGAAGATGTCACTTATTCTGTCACACGATCTGTGTCCTGTAAACCAGGCCGTTTTCTGATTTCGTGACGTCCGGCCTCACACCCCGCCTCGCCGCCGGGCCATGATGACGGCTCCCCCCTTTACCTCAACATGGGAGCACGTCATGACACCGCTGCGCCAGCGCATGATCGAGGACCTGAAGCTCCGCAACCTCGCCCCCAGGACCATCGAGGTCTACGTCCAGCGGGTCGCCGCCTTCGCACGCCACTTCGGCAAGTCGCCCGAACACCTCGGCCCGCCCGAGGTCCGCTCCTACCTCGTCCATCTCGTCCAGGAGAAGCACGTCTCCTGGAGCTATTACAACCAGACCGTCGCCGCGCTGCGGTTCCTCTACCGGGTCACCTTCGGTCGGGATGAACCCCTGCACCGCATCGCCTGCCCCAAGCAGCCCAAGAAACTCCCCGTCGTCCTCAGCCCCGAGGAAGTGGTCCGCTTCTTCCAGGCCGTCCCCGGCCTCAAGCACCGCGCGTTGCTGATGACCGCGTACGCCGCCGGGTTGCGGATCTCGGAGGTGGTGGCCCTCAGGGTCGAGGACGTCGACAGCCGCCGCATGGTCCTCCGCGTCCGCCAGGGCAAGGGCCGCAAGGACCGCTACGTCATGCTCTCGCCCCGGCTGCTGGAGGTCCTCCGCGCCTACTGGAAGGCCGCCCGCCCGGCCCACTGGCTCTTCCCCGGCCAAGTCGAGGGCCGGCCCCTGACGGCCGGGACGGTGCACCGGGCCTGCGTCCAAGCCTCCCGCGCCGCGGGCCTGGGCAAGCACGTCACCGTCCACACCCTGCGGCACAGCTTCGCGACCCACCTGCTGGAGGCCGGGACCGACATCCGGACGATTCAGTTGCTGCTGGGGCACCGCGAGCTCCGGACCACCGCAGTCTACACCCACGTCTCGCCGGCGGCCTTGGAGACGACCCAGAGCCCCCTCGATCGGCTCGCCCCGCTCCCCGGAGAGGCGCGGCCATGACCCGACCTCGGCTCGAAGTGGCCGACGTCTTCCGGGCCCACGGCGATGCGTTCCTCGACCACTACGGCGACACGCTCTCGCCCGGGCAGCGCCGCGCCCTCCGCGACATCACGGCCTGCCGGACCGCCGCCCTGGGCGGGCACGTCGAGCAATGTGACCGGTGCGGGCATCAGCGGGTCGCGTACAACTCGTGCCGCAACCGCCACTGCCCCAAGTGCCAGTCCACCGCCGCGGCGGAGTGGATGGAGGACCGGGAATCCGAGTTGCTCCCGGTCGAATATTTTCATGTCGTTTTTACTCTCCCGGCGGCGCTCGGCCCGATCGCCCTGCAGAACCCACGGGTGGTCTACGGCCTCCAGTTCCGCGCCGCCGCCGAGACGTTGCAGCAGATCGCCGCCGACCCGGAGCACCTCGGGGCCGAGATCGGGTTCCTGGCAATCCTCCACACCTGGGGCCAGAACCTTCAGCACCACCCGCACGTGCACTGCGTCGTGCCGGGGGGCGGGCTCGCGCCCGACGGCTCTCGTTGGGTCCCGTGCCGCCCCGGCTTCTTCCTCCCAGTGCGCGTCCTCAGCCGCGTCTTCCGGGGCAAGTTCCTCGCGCTGCTCCGCGCCGCCTTCGACCGGGGGCGACTTTCCTTCCACGGAAAGCTCGCCGCGCTGACGGACCCGGGCGCGTTCCGGCGCCGGCTCGCCGCCAGCGCCCGGACCGAGTGGGTCGTGCACGCCAAGCCGCCGTGGGGAGGGCCGGAGCAGGTCCTGAAGTACCTGGCGCGGTACACGCACCGGGTGGCGATCAGCAACCACCGGCTGGTCGCCCTTGAAGGCGACGAGGTCGAGTTCCTCTGGAAGGACTACGCCCAGGGGGGAGGGCAAAAGACGATGACCCTCAAGGCGATCGAGTTCCTCCGCCGGTTCCTCCTGCACGTGCTGCCGGCGGGGTTCGTGCGGATCCGGCACTACGGCTTCCTGGCCAACCGAGTGTGCCGGGAGAAGCTGGCGCTGTGCCGCGCGCTGCTGGGCGCCGCGACGGCGTCCGAGCCCGTCGCGGCCAAGCCCGTCTCCGCGCCGGAGGGGACGATCGAAGGGCCGCCCGCGGCGCCCGTCTGCCCCGTTTGCGGCGCGGGCCGGATGGTCATCATCGAGACCATGCGGGCGGTCCCGGTCAACCGTAACGGACAAGTGAGGCCGGAGCCGGCCCTCGAGCTGGCGGGAATTGATACGTCCTGAACCTTCAGCGCGGGGAGAGCGATCTGAGGAACCACCGTCATCCGGACCGCCCTTGGGAGGTGCCCGTGGATTCCCTGTCCGCCGAGCCAAATCTCGCGCCCCGAACCCCACGGAGAGGACGTCACGAGGGCCGATCGAGAGTCGCCAGCGCCGCTCTTGTGGGACTCGCGACGACCGAGGGCCGCTGGTTCCCGGCGGGAACGTTCCCGCCGAGGGGGCGGCGCGCAATTGAATCCCCATAGGCGAAGGCCGGCCCCGCGGCTCAGTTCAACCGATTGTATCCGAAGTGCCGCGACGGCTCTTCGTCACGGCGGGGCTCTGCCCGAGGCACTTCGGATACAATCCTCTGCGTTATCGTCCGCCGTCAGGACGGCCCAATAGAGGCTGTTAAGTTCGTTGCTATGTGGGCTCTCCCGGA
>DASSMN010000001.1:0-4415 GCA_035688885.1 Gemmatimonadales bacterium | reverse complement strand
CCGCCGCGGCCCCCGCCGCGGCTCCGGCAGCGGCCGAGCGTCGCGCCGACATCTCGCTCGCGGACCTGGCCGGGAAGTGGAAGCTGCGCACGATGGACGAGGCCGGTGGCAACGTCGTAGTGTCCGAGCTCACCGCCACGGCGGACACGTCGGGGTGGATCATGACCCGGCCGGACGGGAAGGCCGTACCGATGCGGGTGGTCGCGGTCAGCGGCGACAGCATCGTCACCGAAGCGGGGCCGTACGAGAGCGCGATCAAGAAGGGCGTACACGTGAGCTCCCGCCTGGTGCTCCGGCTCCAATCCGGCAAGCTGGTGGGCACCAACGAGGCGCGCTACGCCTTGAGCAGCGGCGACTCGGTGGCGCGCCGTCCGGCGGAGGCGACGCGGGTACCGTGATGCACGGTGACCACACCGAACGGGCCAGGATGCTCCGGGGCGATCTCTACCTCGCCAGCGATCCCGAGCTGACCACGGCGCGCCGCCGCGCCAGGCAGCTGTGGCAGCGCTTCAATGCCACCGACCCGGCCGATCCTGCCGCCGGCCGCGCCGTGCTCGCCGAGCTCCTCGGCGGCCTGGGCGCGGACGCCTGGATCGAGGCGCCGTTCTATTGCGACTACGGCACTCAGATCACGCTGGGAGCCGGCGTGTTCGTCAACATGAACTGCGTCTTTCTCGACCCGGCGCCCATCGTGATCGGCGCTCAGGCCCAGCTCGGGCCGGGCATCCAGCTGCTGACGGCGATGCACCCGCTCGATGCGGCGGCCCGGGTCGCCGGGCCGGAGCTCGGCCGGCCGATTACCATCGGCGCGCGCGCCTGGCTGGGAGGCGGGGTCATCGTCGGGCCCGGCGTGACGATCGGACCCGACACGGTCGTCGGCGCCGGCAGCGTCGTAGTGCGCGATCTCCCCGCCGGTGTCGTCGCCGTGGGCAATCCCTGCCGAGTCGTCCGATCGCTGGATACCCGCTGACCGGCATGCCACCTTGGCGAAAGAGCTCGCGACATGAGCCGATCCAGTAGGTGGAGGATCGTCGAACCGTTTGGCTGGGCCGTGGCGCTCCTGCTCTGCGCGGCCGCCCCGGCGCCGGCTCAGAGCCGCGACGCCACGCCTGCGACGCACGCCGACAGTGTGCGCGGCGCGGACAGTCCTGGCCGGGCGTGGTGGGACGTCACGTTCTACGACCTCCACGTGCGGGTCAACCCGAGCGACAGCAGCTTCGTCGGCTGGAACGGCATCACCTTCCGGGTGCTGCGGCCCGGGCAGACGATGCAGCTCGATCTGCAGGCTCCGCTGGTGCTGGACAGCGTGGTGCAGGGTGGACGGCGGCTCGAGGCGCGCCGCGAGGACGACGCCTGGTTCCTGACGCTGCCCGGTGGATCGAGCGCAGGTGACACGCGCACCGTGACAGCGTACTACCACGGGCAACCGGGGCGCGGGCGGCCCGAGCGAAGCAGCGGGGTGGTGTGGGCGCGCGACAGTCTGGGCGCGCCCTGGTTCGCCACCTCCGACGAGCTGCCGGGCGCCAGCATCTGGTGGCCGCTCAAGGACTACCTGGGCGACGAGCCCGACAGCCAGCGGATCGCGGTGACCGTGCCCGACTCGCTGATCGAGGTCTCGAATGGGCGCCTCCGGAGCACCAGCCGCAATGCCGACGGCACGACCACCTACGAGTGGTTCGTTACCGGGCCGATCAACTCTTACGGCGTGGCCGTGAACGCGGGCCGCTACGGGCACTTTGCCGACACGCTCGACGGCGCGGGGGGCCGGCTGACGCTCGACTTCTGGCCGCTCGCTCCCCACCTCGACACGGCGAAGGTCCAGTGGGCCCAGGCCAAACCGATGCTGGCCTGCTTCGAGGTTCGGTCCGTATCCGTGGTATGCCGACGGGTACAAGCTGGTCGAGACGCCGTATCTGGGGATGGAGCACCAGAGCGCGATCGCCTACGGGAACAAATTCCTTCCCGGCTATCTCGGCCGAGACCTGTCGGGCACCGGGCTGGGAATGAGCTGGGACTATATCGTCATCCACGAGAGCGCTCACGAGTGGTTCGGCAACAGCATCTCCACCCGCGAGCCGGGCGACCTCTGGGTCCACGAGGCGTTCGCCACCTACGCGGAGGGCCTCTACGTCGAGTGCCGGCAGGGCCGCGCGGCGGGCGCCACGTACCTCATCGGGCTTCGGAAGGGGATCCGGAACACCGGACCGGTCGTCGGGCCTCGCGGGGTGGCGGGCTGGTACAACACCGACATGTACTTCAAGGGCGCGAACGTCCTCCACACGATCCGCCAGATGGTGGCCGATGACGCCAAGTGGAATGCCATTCTGCTCGGCCTCACCCGAACCTTCCGCCACCGCCTGGTGACGGGCGCCGAGATCGAGGACTACATCGGGCGGGCAGCGGGGCTGAACCTGCGGCCGGTGTTTGCTCAGTACTTCACGACCACCAACGTGCCCGAGCTGGAGTATCGGGTGGAGCGCGGCGCGCTGTCCTATCGCTGGGCCGGCGTGGTGACGGGGTTCGCGATGCCGGTGCGGGTGGAGATTCCGGGGGTGGGGAGTCGCTGGCTCAAGCCGACGACGGCCTGGCAGCAGCTCGCGGTGCCCGGGCAGCCAGGCATCGAGGTGGCCGTGGACCAGAACTTCTACGTGACCTCGCGCAACCTGGGGGCGCAGGCGGCCACCCGGCGCTGAGACGCTGATGCCTTGCGAGCATCCCTCACGATGGGTGCGCCTGCCGACGGTCTCCCGGGTCTCCTGCCGCTGAGTTCCGCCACAGCTCGGCCCAACCCCCACCGAAGCGCTCGCGCACCGGCCCTCGGGTCAGTCCACACGCAAGCATGACGAGGCCGACGAGCGCCGCGGCGACAGAGCCCCAGGCAGGCCGCCCCAGGAACCAGGTGGCGCCGATCATCCACGCGCCGGCGGCCACGTTGACCCAGCGGAGCCCGCGGGTGACCTCCGAGATCGCCACCGCGGCTGCTGCCGCGACGATCGGTCCGACGATCAGGTCGTTGACTCGCGCGGCGCCGCCGTAGCCGAGCACGCCGGGCGCCGCCATGGCACCCAACCCGAGCAGCAGGCTCACCAGGCGGGGCCACATGCTCAGGGCCGGCTGCCATGCCAGAAAGCGCGCCAGACCGAGCCGCCCTCCCGACGTACTCGCGTGAGAAACTGCAGACTCGCCAGCACCTCGTCCATGGCGGGCCCGATCATGGCGATGGACGCGACCGCCGAGGCGAGGCACAGCGTGCACCACGCGCGATACAGCAGCGGCTGGAAGACGACCAGCATCAGACTCACGGCACCCAGGGGACCGACCGCGACGCCGAACAGCAGCACGATCCAGGGGCGGCTCCGCCAGCGATCGCTACCCCCCACCGCGCCGCTGACCGCGTCGAGGATGTAGCCGAGCGCGCCGAGCGAGGCATCCGGTATGGGGAGCGCGCGCGAGACGGGCGAATGCAGCACCGTCGCGCTTCCCGCGCCGAAGAACGGCTCCCACACGGTGTCGATCAGGTTCAGCTGATAGAGCGTGAGATAGCAGGCCACCGCGAACCCGGCGAGCGCCGCGCCGATCAGCGGGACGCGCTCGGCCCAGCTCGACGGATTGTAGCTCCAGCCCGGCGGGGTCACCGGGTGTCGGTCGCCCACACATGCCTCACCAATAGTTCATCGGCTCCCGCCAGGGCCGTGAGTCGCCTCACCTCGAAGCGGCCGCGACGTCACCGGCTAGCGGCGAGCCGTGCGACCGCCTTCGACGCGAGCTTGAGCGTGCCGGGCAGATCAGCCGTCGAAGGCCCGTACGAGACGGCGAGCATGCGGTCGCCCTTCAGGAAATAGAGCAGGCCGGCGCCCGGGCTTCCCACCTGGTCCCAGGTGCCCTCGAGCGTGTCGCTGGCGGTGGCCGTCTGGAGCGCCGAGCTCACCAGCTGGCTGAGGCCGCCGACCATGCGGAAGATGTTCTTGCCTTGCGACCAGGTCGGCTGGATCGACAAGGCGCGGTGATGGCCGGTGTAGTAGCTGCAGCCGCCGCCGCCCGGATCGGCGAGCGCGGTGAAGTCGCGCGAGTGGTAGGGCGGAATCAGGAGCGGGCCGAGCACCTGCTCGACTTCCGCGCGGGTGAGAAGGGAGCAGGCATCGCCGTCGTCGTCGTACCCAGAGCCCTGCCGCGCGGAGGCGAACGGGACGTCGGGGATGCGGTCGCGGATCAGCGTCACGAGGGCCAGCACCGAGTCGCCGGCGGGGTAGGCGCCGCCCCACGATGCCCGGATCGCGACGTGGCCGATGCGAGCGGTAAGCTCCTGACCGAACCCGCCGATGTGGTCCCACCCCAGCTTGTGCTGCGTCGCGGCGGCGCTCGCGGAGTCGGCCGTGTTCGGCGTGCTCGACTGGCCCGCCAGACCCTTGATCTGT
>DASSMN010000175.1:0-2908 GCA_035688885.1 Gemmatimonadales bacterium | reverse complement strand
TCGACTTCGTCAATCGCCATGGCCGTCGCTGACATGGGGCATCCTGGAGAAAGGGGCCAGCCCGGGCCCCGGTGGGGCCCGCTCCGGAGCAGTATAAGAGGCAGGCCCCCACCCGAAAATCCATGAAGGAATGTGCAGTGGATCTGTCAAAAGTCTATGGTGTCACAATGGTTGACGGCACCCGTGCGCGGGGTAGGTTGCAGGGACGCCAGGTGGCGGGCAGTCGTCGGGAAGCAGCGAATGGGAGAGGCGAATGTTCGAGGGCAGCGAGGAGCAGGACCAGGGGCGCGAAATGGGCGCGGAAAGCGAGCGCCAGGGCGAGTCTGAGCCGGCCACGCCGGACGACGCCGATGGCGGCCGTCTCGGCAGCTTCGCCGCGGGCGTGCTGGTGGGCGTGCTGCTGGGAGTCGGCTTCGGGATCCTGTTCGCCCCGGACCGCGGAAACGCCACCAGGAAGCGGCTACGCAAGCGGCTGGCGCGGGCTCGCCAGCGAGCGGCGGATGGCCTCGAAACGGCGGGCAAGCACACGCGCAAGGAGCTTGCGCGCAGGCGCCAGCGGCTGGAGGAAGCGTTGGAGCGCGTAAGGGACCGGTGAGCGGTGCTGGGCCCGGTGGGGGGAGGGTGGATACGGCTGAAGGCTGACGTAGCCTGACCGGCCGCCAGCCTCTGCATCCCAGTCGCACAGGCCTCGACGACCGCAGAGCCGATGACAGCCGCTACCGCTTGTCCGCGATCTTGGCCCCGAGTGCCGCGGCCTCCCGGCGATACACGCTGTCCATGATCTCTCGATCGGGGAGCGCCTCGATCTCCTGGATCTGGGCACGAGCCTCGGGATAACGCTTGCGGTCGACGTAGATCTCCGCCAGCTCGAGGTGGTGGTACAGGCGCCCCGGATCGAGCGCCACGGCCTGCTCCATATTGGAGATCGCGCCTTCCCACGACGCTTCGCCGAAGATCCCCGCGCCGAGCAGCGACTTCGCGAAGAAGCGGCTCAAGCCCGACAGCCGCATGATCTCGGCGTTCCAGCGTCCCAGGATGTGGTAGGCGCCGTCGTGGTGCGGGTTGAGGGCGATGGTGCGCAGGGCCTCGTCGCGGATGATGCGCGCGCGGCGGATACGCTCCTTCCTTCCCATCGTGAGCGAGGCCCGGCCGACGGCGGCCGCCAACGCGAAGTGCCCGTCGGCGCCCATCGAGTCTGCCGCCACGGCGCGATGGGCCAGCCGCTCGGCCTCGGCATAGAGGGAGTCGCGCCGCGGACTTCGGACGCTGTCGGGGATCAGCTCGCCCTGGTCCAGCAACGCGATGGCGGCGCGCCAGTTGGCCTCGTAGTCAGTGGAGTCGAGCGCCAGGGCGGCCCGGTAATGCGCCAGCGCCGTCGGCAGGTCATGCACCTGGAGGGCCGCCGTGCCAAGCGCCACGTGGTCGTGCACCGACTGCGCGTCGAGGCGTCCGGCGAACAGCATCAGACTGGCGGCGAGCCCGGCCGGCAGATGGCGCACTGTGGTTTTCCGGTCAAAAGGTGATTCCGAATGGTGATTCCGGCGCTCATCGAGCACAAGCGCGACGGCGGGGCCCTTACGGCCGAGCAGTGGTCGCAGCTGATCCGCGCGTACGTGGCCGGGCAGGTGCCCGATTACCAGATATCGGCCCTGCTGATGGCGATCTACTTCCGCGGCCTCGAGCCGGCGGAGCTGGCCGCGCTCACCGACACCATGATCGAGTCGGGTGACCGACTCCGGTTCGACAACCTCCCGCGCCCGGTGGCCGACAAGCACTCGACCGGCGGCGTAGGCGACAAGATCTCGCTGCTGCTCGCGCCCATGGTCGCGAGCTGCGGCGTAGCGGTCCCCATGATGTCGGGCCGCGGGCTGGGGCACACCGGCGGCACGCTCGACAAGCTGGAATCCATCCCTGGGTTCCGCACCAACCTTTCGCTGCGGGAGGCCAAGGCGCAGGTCGAGCGGCTGGGCTGTTGCATGCTCGGGCAAACGCCCGAGATCGCGCCGGCCGACAAGCGGCTGTACGCGCTCCGCGACGTCACTGCCACGGTCGAATCCATTCCGCTCATTTCCGCCAGCATCATGTCGAAGAAGCTGGCCGAAGGCCTGAATGGCCTGGTGCTCGACGTCAAGACCGGCAGCGGCGCGTTCCTCACGGACGTCGCCAAGTCCATCGAGCTGGCCCGCACCATGATTGAGCTGGGCGAGGCGCGGGGGTGCCCCACGGTGGCGCTGCTCACGGCCATGGACCGGCCGCTGGGCCGCGCGTGCGGCAACGCGCTCGAGATGGAGGAGGCGATCGAGGGGCTGCGAGGCAGCGGACCGCCCGACCTGATGGAAGTGACCTACGCGCTCGCGGCCGAGATGCTGGTGCTGGTGCGCGCGGCGCCGGGACTGCGCCAGGCCCGCGCGCTGCTCGAGGAGTCGGTCGCCTCGGGCCGGGCGCTCGAGACTTTTGCGCGGGTGATCGAGGCCCAGGGCGGGAACCCGGCCGTAATCGACGACCCGGGCGTGCTGCCTCAGGCGCAGGCGGTGGAGGTCTATCGTGCGGAGGCGAGCGGCGTGGTGTCCTCGGTCGAGCCGAGGCGTTTGGGCCGCGCGATCGCCGAGCTGGGTGGCGGCCGGCAGGCGGTGGACGACACGGTGGACCCGACGGTCGGGTTCGTCATCACGGTCAAGCCCGGCGATCCGGTGCGCGCGGGCGAGCCGATCGCTTCGATCTTTGCCAAGGACCAGGCGGGGATCGCGATCGGCACCGCAGCGCTCAAGGACGCGATCGTGATCGGCGAACGCGGGACCCTCACGCCGCTCATCTCGCATCGCATCACCAGCCGGGGTGTCGAAGTGCTGGCGGACGTCGGCTGATGCCCTTCGTGAGCGGCGCGGTCGGCATCCTGCTGGTGGCGCTT
>DASSMN010000015.1:0-7004 GCA_035688885.1 Gemmatimonadales bacterium | reverse complement strand
CCCGTGTGCACGGCGCCCACCAAGGGCGCCGGCGCCGCGGCCGACGGTGAAGAGTCCATCATCACGCAGTACGAGATGGGCGCCCTCGAGAAGGTCGGCATGCTCAAGATGGACATGCTCGGCCTCAAGACGCTCACCGTGATCCACGATGCGGTGCTGATGATCGCCGCCCGCACGGGCGTGGACGTGGATATGGAGGCGCTCCCGTTCGACGATCCCCAGGTGTACGAACTGCTGCGCCAGGGACGCACGGCGGGCGTCTTCCAGTTCGAGTCGCCGCTCGCCACCGACACCCTCCGCGCCATGAAGTGCGATCGGTTCGACGACCTGGTGGCCTCCAACGCCCTGCTCCGTCCGGGCCCGCTCGACGCCGGCATGCACACGGTCTTCATCCGCCGGAAGCTGGGCCTGGAGCGGGTCACCTATCCGCACCCCTCCCTCCAGGAGGTCCTGGAGCCCACCTACGGAGTCATCACCTACCAGGAGCAGGTGATGCGGATCGCGAACGTGCTGGCCGGCTTCTCCCTGGCGGAAGCCGACGTGCTCCGGAAGGCGGTGGGCAAGAAGGACGCCGAGCTGATCAAGAAGGAGTTGGGGAAGTTCACCGAGCGCGCCATGGGGCTGGGCCATCCCAAGCGCCTGGTGGACGATCTCGCGGCACAGATCGAGACCTTCGGCCGGTACGGGTTCAACAAGTCGCACTCGGTGGCCTACTCGGTGCTGTCGTATCAGACGGCGTGGCTCAAGGCGCATTACCCGGCCGAGTTCATGGCGGCGCTGCTCTCGTCGGAAATCGGCAACACCGACAAGGTGGTGCAGTACATCAACGAGGCCCGGGAGCTGGACCTCGAGGTGCTGCCGCCCGACGTGAACGAATCGGGGTTCAAGTTCACGGTGGTGGGCGATCGGCGGATCCGCTTCGGGCTGGGCGCCATCCGGAACGTCGGCTGGGGCGCCATCGAGAGCATCATCGCGGCCCGCCAGGACGCGCCGTTCACCACGCTGTCCGATTTCGTGGAGCGGATCGACCTCCGGCTGTGCAACAAGCGCGTGCTCGAATCGTTGATCGTGGCCGGCGCATGCGACGGCCTGGGTGGTCACCGCCATCAGCTGTGCGAGGCGCTCGACGGCGTGCTGGCCGAGGCGCAGCTGCTCCAGGCCGAGCGGGACGCCGGCCAGGCCAGCCTGTTCGGCGAGAGCACGACACCGCGCCCCAAGCGGGTGGGGCTGCCCGAGGTGCCGCCCTGGACCGAGGCCGAGCGTCTGGTGAAGGAAAAGGAGGTCCTCGGCTTCTTCATCTCGGGCCACCCGCTGGAGCGGTTCCGCTCGGAGGTCGAGCTGTTCGGCACCCGCACGACGGCCACCCTCGGCGAATGGAGCGAGCACCAGGTCACGGTGGCGGCGGTGGTGACCGGCGTGAAGCGACAGATCTCCAAGAAGACCGGCAAGGAATACGCGCGGCTGGTGCTGGAGGACTTTCACGGCACCGCCGAGGCGATCGTGTTCCCCGACGCCTGGGCCAAGCTCAACGGCACCATCGTGGCCGATGCCGCGCTCCTGCTCACCGGCGGCTACAGCGACCGCGACCGCGGCGAGGACCACGCGCCGTTCATCGTCGAGGCGGCCCGCGCGCTGGACGAGCTCAAGAGCTCGGGCGCCGTGGCGCTGAGCTTCCGCTGGCGCTCGCCGACGGCGCCCCGCCCGGACGCGCTCCGCGCGGCGGCGGCCCTGTGCTCGGCGCACCCGGGTCCCACGCCCCTGTATATTGAGTGGAGCGACGGGAATGGAGAGTCGGTGCGGCTCCGGTCCCGTCGCGTCCGCGTCGCGGCGGAGGACGACCTCGTTCGGGCCCTGCGCGATCTCCTGGGCGCCGATTCCGTCCACTACATCAAGGCGAGCTGACCCCGATGCCCTCGGCCTATGTGCTGGAGTTCGAGAAGCCGCTGCTCGAGCTGGAGCGGCAGATCGAGGACCTGAAGCGGATCGGCACCGAACGCCAGATCGACATCGACGGCGAGCTGGAGGGCCTGCAGGGGAAGCTCGAGTCGCTCAGGGCGGAGATCTACCGCAATCTCACGCCCATCCAGCGCGTGATGGTCGCCCGCCACCCCCGCCGCCCCTACACCCTCGACTACCTCAGCACCATCTTCACCGACTTCATCGAAATGCACGGCGACCGGCTCTACATGGACGACCCGGCCATCGTCGGCGGATGGGCGCGGCTGGCGGGCGTGTCGGTGATGGTGATTGGGCATCAGAAGGGGCGCGACACCAAGGAGAATCTCAAGCGCAACTTCGGCATGCCGCACCCCGAGGGCTACCGGAAAGCGCTGCGCCTCATGAAGCTCGCCGCCAAGTTCAACGCGCCGGTCATCACGCTGATCGACACGCCCGGCGCCTATCCCGGGCTCGGCGCCGAGGAGCGCGGCCAGTCGGAGGCGCTGGCGCGCAACATCCTCGAGATGTCGGCGCTCGCGACGCCGGCCGTGGCGGTGGTGATCGGCGAGGGCGGCTCGGGCGGTGCGCTCGCGCTGGGCGTCGCCGACCGGATCCTGATGCTGGAGAACTCGGTGTACTCGGTGATCTCGCCCGAAGGGTGCGCCGCCATCCTGTGGAAGGACGCGAGCCAGCGCGAGCGCGCCGCCGAGGCGCTCAAGCTCACCGCGGACGATCTGCTCCGCCTCAAGGTCATCGACGAGATCGTGCCCGAGCCGGTGGGCGGCGCCCACATTGACCCCGACGCTACCGGCGAGGCGCTGCGTGACGCGCTGATCCGCCACGTCACCGAGCTCCGGAAGATCCGGCCCGAGAAGCTGGTGCGGCGGCGGGCGGACAAGTACGCCGCCATGGGCGCCTACACCGAGGCCGGATGAGCCAGACCGTCGAGGTCCGCTTCAAGGGTACCCGCAAGGCCTACTTCACCTGGTCGGACGCCGACGCACCCCTCAGGGTAGGTGAGGCGGTGCTGGTGGAGGCCGAGCGCGGACGGGACTATGGCCGGATCACGGCGGCGGGCGACGCGGCCACCAAGAAGTGCGCCTCCGCCTGCGCCGGCTGCGCGGTCGGCGACGCCGCCGCCGCCGAGGCCGCGGCGCCCAAGCCGGTCGTCCGCCGCGCCACGCGGGAGGACCAGCGGGTCCACGACGAGAACCGACGCTCGGAAGACGAGGCGCGACGGAAGGTCATCGAGCGGGTCCGGAGCCACGACCTGGTCATGAAGGTGAGCGACACCGAGTGGCAGTGGGACCGGAACAAGCTCACGATCTACTTCACCGCTGAGAAGCGGGTGGACTTCCGGGCGCTCGTGCGCGACCTCGCGTCCTTGTTCCGCACTCGCATCGAGCTCCGGCAGATCGGCGTACGCGACGAGGCGGCCCGGCTGTCGGGGGTGGGCCGCTGCGGCCGCGAATACTGCTGCTCCTCCTGGCTCAAGGAGCTGTCGCCGGTCAACCTCGGACTGGCCAAGGACCAGCACCTCTCGCTCAATCCCTCCCAGATCTCCGGCGGCTGCGGCCGCCTGCTCTGCTGCCTCAAGTACGAGCACGATTTCTACGTGGCCGCGCGCAAGCGGTTCCCCAAGGAGGGCAAGACGGTCACCACCGCCCGGGGCGCGGAGAAGGTGATCGCGGTGGACATCTTCCGCGAGCGCGTGTTCCTCCGGAGCGACGAGCACGGCTCTCGCATCATCCCGCTGGTCGAGCTGCGCGATGAGGTCGAGGCGCGGGGCGACGTGCTGATGACCGCGGAGACGCGAATCCGCCTGCTGGCGGCCGAAACCGCCGCCCGGGCTGATGCCGCCTCCGATTCGGCCCTGGGCACGGGACCGGAGCCCGGAGCGACCCAAGAGGGATCCACGGCGGCGCGGCCGCACCGTCGCCGGCGGCGGCGGCGGCGGGGTGGCGGCCCCGGCGGCGAGCAGGCGGATTCTGGGGGTGGCGGACCGGATTAGATTTGGGCGTGCGGGAGCGCGCCGCGTGGCGCGGTCTCCCCCAGGACCCTCATTCGAAGGCGCTCGGCCTGATCGGGAGCGCTTGGTCCCGTCCCGAGCGCAGCGAGGGATCTACTCCACCGGCATCGATCCCGGCTGAGTAGGTCCCTCGGTCGCTTCGCTCCCTCGCGATGCGGCCGACAACATGCTCGAGCCACCAGGAGTGACGTTCGTGCCCAAGTTCTATCTCACCACCGCCATCGATTACTCGAACGGCGATCCCCATCTCGGCCACGCGCTGGAGAAGGTAGGCGCCGACTGCATCGCCCGTTACCGCCGGTTGCGAGGCGACGATGTGTGGTTTCTCATGGGCATGGACGAGCACTCGCAGGCCGTGCTCCAGGCCGCCGAGCAGAACGGGCTCGCGCCCCAGGCCTGGGTGGACCGGATGGCCGCGACCTTCGCCGACTACTGGCGGCGGCTCGAGTGCAGCAACGACGACTGGATCCGCACCACCGAGCCGCGGCATCACCGGGGCACGACGGCGCTGCTCGAGCAGATCGCCCGGACCAACCCCGACGACCTGTTCGTGGGCGAGTACGAGGGCCTGTACTGCTTCGGGTGCGAGGAGTTCAAGCAGCCGGCCCAGATCGTGAACGGGCACTGCATCGAGCACCCGACGCTGGACCTGGTCCCGACCAAGGAGCGCAACCACTTCTTCCGGCTGAGCCGCTATCGAGATCGCCTGCTCGAGCTGATCCGCTCCGGTGAGTTCCGGGTCGAGCCCGCCATCCGTCGGAACGAGGTCGTCCGCCTGCTCGAGGACGGGCTGCAGGACATCTCGGTGAGCCGCCATCGCCAGCAGTGGGGCATCCCCTTCCCCGGCGATCCCGAGCAGACGGTGTACGTGTGGTTCGACGCGCTGATCAACTACCTGTCCGCGACGGGCTATCCGGACCCGGGCTACGAGCGGCTCTGGCCGGCGGACCTGCACGTCGTCGGGAAAGGGATCACCCGGTTCCACTGTGTGATCTGGCCGGCCATGCTGCTCAGCGCGGGCCTCGCGCTCCCGCGGGAGGTGTGGGCCCACGGGTACGTGCAGTGGGAAGGCACCAAGATGTCCAAGTCAGCCGGGACGGCGGTCAGCCTGGGCGAGGCCATCGAGCGCCACGGGCCGGACGCGCTACGCTACTTCCTGCTCCGCGAAGTGGGATTCGAGGCCGATGGCAACTTCACCTGGGACCGGTTCGACGAGCGCTACACGGCCGACCTGGCGGACGGCTTGGGCAACCTGGCGTCGCGCGCGCTGGCGATGCTGGGGAAGTACCGGGACGGGAAGGTTCCGGGTGACCCAACGGTCACCTCGCTCGACCAGGACGGCACCCAGGCCATCGCGGCCTACGCGCGGGCCATGGATGCCCTCGACCTGCGGGGTGGGGCTGAGGCCGCCTGGGAGCTCGTGGCCAAGGCCAATCTGTACATCCAGCAGGTGGCGCCGTGGGCCTTGGCCAAAGCCGGCAAGGAAGCGGAGCTCGATGCGGCGTTGGGTGCGCTCGCTCGAGTACTGCACCGTTTGGCAGTGCTCAGCAGCCCGTTCATCCCGGGCAAAGCCCAACGCCTGTGGCAGTCGCTGGGGTTCGGGCCCGCGGAACTGGATCGGGCGTGGGATAGCCTCGACCACCCGCCGGTGGCCGGACGAGCTACCAACAAGCCCGAGGTGCTGTTCCCCAAGCCCACGAGTGTCTAGAAGTTAGGCTGTCAATAAGCAAAACTATTTGACAGTCAAGGACTTATCACACGGCTCCAAGTCTTGACTAACCCGGCGCCCTGGGCCACCTTTTGCGTGGCCTTTGTGTGTCGGGTCACCTCCCGTTGCACTCGCTGGGCTCAGATTGTTCTGCAGGGCAGCCGAAGCTCTTGAGACTGTGGCCGGGTAAGAGGAGCACGAATGGCGAAACGCCGCCGGTGGACCGTGGTATTCGTTCCCCACGGATCCGAGCCGTCGAAGATCGTGGAAGTTTCCTATGGCGTTATCAAGCTGGCGGCGGGCGGAGTTGCGCTCGGCGTAGCGGCGGCGCTGTTGGTGGGCTACGCCACGGTGGCCCGGACCGCCGATCTTACGCGCACCAGCCGGCTGCAGGATGAAAACACCCGCCTGACCCAGGAAATCGGTGAGCTGCACGGCCGCCTGTCCGGCCTGTCCGACACGCTCGCCCAGATCAGCCAGCGTGACGCCAAGATACGCGTGCTGGCCAACCTCGACCCCATCGATCCCTCGGTACAGGCCGCCGGCATCGGCGGTCCGACCCTGGCTCCGCGTCCGCTGCTGCCCACCGAAAGCCCGGCCATGCGGCGCACGCAGGACATCCGGGTCGACCTCAACGCCCTGATTCGCCGGGCCAATCTGCTGGCCTCGTCATTCGAAGAGGCCAAGGACAGCCTGGCCAGCCACTCGCAGCGACTGGCCGCCACGCCGTCCATCATGCCCACGCAGGGCTGGCTCACCAGCGCGTTCTCGTCGATGCGCGAGCACCCCATCCTCCACATCGCGCGCCCCCACGAGGGCATCGACGTGACCGCGCCGATGGGAAGTCCCATCGAGGCGCCGGCCGCAGGCACCGTGACGGACGCGGGCTGGGAATCCGGCTACGGCAATACCGTCACCATCGACCACGGGTACGGAGTGGTCACCAAGTTCGCCCACTGCTCCAAGCTGCTGGTGCGCACCGGCCAGCACGTCTCGCGCGGCAGCAAGATCGCCCTGGTCGGCAACACCGGCCTGGCGACCGGCCCGCACCTCCACTACGAGGTACATGTCAACGGGCGACCGGTGGATCCGCTGAAGTATGTGCTGCCGGACAAGGTGGTGACGGACTAGAGGAAGGCGGAAGGACGGGAAGACGGAAGGACGGAAGGACCAGCCGCTAAAGAGAGCCCCCGGACCGATGAAGGCGTCCGGGGGCGTTCGCTTTGCAGGGAGCTGCTGGTCCTTCCGTCCTTCCGTCTTCCCGTCCTTCCGTCTTCCCGTCCTTCCGTCTTCCCGTCCTTCCGCCTTCCTCTAGTCCGTCACCACCTT